>NZ_JBFAKW010000044.1:0-67499 GCF_040655955.1 Streptomyces sp. NPDC050263
GACGGCCCAAACCGCAGACGGACAGAGGCGATGTGACGCCCTCGGCCCTGAACCGGCAACTCGGAGAAGCCCGCTTAACACCAGTCACCTAGAGCTGGAGCAGCCGTTGGATGATCTCCCGGTACTGCCTCAGCGCGTGTCGGAGTTCGTCGGACCGGGTCTCGGGGTCCTGCTCCTCCCAGCCGGCGCGGAGGAGACGCCGCCGTTCCGCGAGGGCGTTCACGAGCTGGGCGGTGGTTTCGTCGTAGGCGCTCTCGGCCTCTTCCAGCGCCTCGCGCGGAGTGTCGGCGAAGGTGTTGAGGACGCGTCGGAGGCGCAGGACGATCTCGTCCCGATCGGCCGACGGGAGCAGCGGCTCCGAGCCCGGGGCGATGGGGGTCCCCCGTGCGAGCGAAGTCGTGCGCGGGGGGAGCTCGTCGGGCCCCCGGGGCCGGTCCGCGGGCTGCTGGGCGCGTGTCTGGTCGTACATCATCGGGTGCCGCTTCCGTTCCGCCCGAAGGCTTCCTTGGTCTTCTCGACGTCCTGCTTCAGCCTTCAGCCTTCAGCCTTCAGCCTTCAGGTTTCAGGCTTTGGGCTTCCGCTTCCGGCGACCCGGTCGAGGACTGCCCGCCGAATCGGCAGGGCGCCGACGGCCAGGGAGACGACGCCCGTCACACCCCCACCACCAGTCGCCCGGGCCGGCCGGTGGCGGCCTCGCACGACGAGGAGGCGGCCTGTTCCGCCGCCATGAGGGCGGTCGCGGTCAGCGGCGGCCCGGTGCTCGCGCTCGCGGCGGCCATCAGCCGGGCTGCCGAGGGGGCACCGGCCTCCGGGGGTACCACCAGGAGGTCCCAGCGACCCGCCGTACAGGACAGCAGCATGATCTTGTACGGATCCTGCTCCGACGTGAACCAATCGACCTTCACCACATGGCCGTCGACCAGGATCCTGCGCGGGATGATCGGCCACTGGCGCGGGTTGACGGCGATACGGGTGATCCGTCCCCACAGCGGATCCAGTACGTACGCCAGAGCGGAGAGTTCGTGTGTCAGGTCACGTGACCGAGGCCACCAGGCGCCGTGCAGCTCGACGCGCCTTGGGGCAGGACTCACGGGTTTCAGGGCAAGGCGTGCGGTCGGGGCCCTGAAGGGCAGGTTCTGTAGCGGGGGATGGTCGGTGGTCGCGGACATCGCGCGAACCCGTCTCCGGACCTCTGCGCGTGGACAGCCGGCCGGTGTTGTTGCGCACCGGGAACGACATCGGCATCGGTGGCCGGTGTGCGAATTACTCCCGATGAGTTCACGCTACTCCCCGAACAGGCCGAATGGACCGCGTCCGGACCTCGGCGGCTGAGAAGCAGCCCGACCCCTGTGCTTCGTTGCGGTGTGGACACAAGCCACGGCTTCCGCTTCTGGGTGGTCGCTTTCGGGTTCTCCAGGGCGGTGGAGACTTCCGCGCGCAGCCGTTCCGGGTGGGCGCCCTGCCGCGCGGCGGTCGCCGTACGGGCAGGTCCTCGCGCACCTCTCGTCGTAGCCCCCAGCCGACCGGAAGCAGCTCGCGGCTGCGGCCCTGAGCCCCGGAGCAGTCCCCCAGGTGCCGCCGCACCCCCTCCGGTCCAACATTCGTGCAGGTCAAAGGGGTTGCGACGACACTCCTCCGAAGGGTCCCTCAGATGTCCCGGAAGCGACCAGCCGATCCCGTGGCCTGCTGTGATGGGCTGCTGTATGTCGCTGACCTGCGCGTATGTCCTTTCGGCTCTTTCAGGCTCGTGCCCGTTGATGCAGCTGGAAGTCCCAGAAAAAAGTCCGTGGAGACTCCCACGCCCAATCCTCGCCCTTTCGGCTCTGCACAGGGCCGGGGCTGCGGTGTGGACTGTGGGCCGTGCATCGCTGGGCCACTCCGACGGCGGTCTCCGCAACGCGGGATCGACGTCGTTTTGGACCTCAGTGCGTGCCGAACGTCCTACGATCGCCGCCCGTCTATCCGGCACCGGAAGTACGCGCACTTCCTGCCCCGAGCGGGAGCACGCGACAGCGCCGTCATCGACGCGGTCTTCGCGTAGCTGTAGCCCCGATCGACCGGGGACAGCCCGCTCTCGGCCCAAAGTCCCGGGCATCGGAGATCCATCAGAAGCCCCCTAGATGCTCCCGGAAGAGACCAGGCAGCGCTGTGACCAGCGAGGCGTTCAACAGCGTGCTCAAGGTCGAGTACGTCCACCGGCGCACCTTCGCCACCGGTGCCGAGGCCCGGATCCGGATCGCGATCTGGTCGACCTGGAGCACCGACAGGTCTCCACGATTCGAGGGGATGGTCGGTTCAGGCGCGGTACTCGTGTGTCAGCATCGCCGAGGCCAGCTCGACGCGGGAACGGTAGCCGGTGCGCTTGAAGAGTCTGCCCAGCCGACTCTCCACGCTCTTCGCGCTGCCGCCCAGCACGGCGGACAGCTCGCGGTTGGTCAGGCCCTCGGTCACCAAGATGGCCAGCAGCCGCTCGTTCTCTGCGATGACGACGCCTCTGTGCGGTACGGCGACACCGCGTTCGCGCATCAGGTTCCGCAGTTGTGCTCTGCGCAGCAGCGCATCCAGGCCGCCGTAGACCGCGTATGCCTCGAGCAGTAGCTCGGCGTCGGCCACTCCGTGGCGGACCACCGTGGCTATGGTGTCGGCCAGCTCCAGCGGCTGGGCGCGCTGCCGGGCGAGCTGGACCGCCTCCGCCGCGGCGGCGCGGTCGCGGTGCACCATCGCGGTGGCGAGCAGGTGGCACAGGCGGGCCCGGCCGGTGCCGATCAGCTCGGCTGTCCTGCGCACCTCGGTCACGCACCGCTGTGCCGTCGCCCGGTCGCCGCGGGCCAGTTCCAGCTCGGCCGTCCTCAGCCACAGAACGTCCATGCCGACCACCAGACCTCGTTCGACGGCCTGGGCCAGGCCGTCGGCGATGACGCGGCCGGCCCGTTCGGTATCGCCCAGGGCCTCGTCCAGGAGCGATTCCGGCACGGCCAGCAGGTGGAGCATCACGGGTTGCACGGTGCGCGCCCGCTCGATCACCAGGCGGGCCTCGGTCAGCCGGCCGCGCGCACCGAGGAGGATGCTCGTCTCGCGGGACACCAGGGTGTGGCTGGGCAGTTCGCCGACGGAGAAGCCGGTGGCCAGGCCCAGCCGGGCCAGATCGAGTGCCCGGTCCCAGTGCCCGCTCTGACTGTCGGAGATCACCTGGTCGGGCACCGTCCGGTACTGGGCGGGCAGTTCGTAGGCCGTCAGCATCCGGTCCGCGCGGTCCAGCTCGCCGAAGGCCATCAACGTCCGGGCCAGCTGCCTCAGCCGCTCGAAGCGGTGTCGCGTCCCCAACGTCCACAGGGCCCATTCCGGCGGATCCGCGACGGCCTGGTCGAGCGGCTTGGTCCGGCCCAGGTACGCGTCGACGCACTCACTGATGAGCAGGCCCAACGCGGCGACGACATCGTTGTCTCGTCGCCAGACGTGTCGTTGGGACACCAGGTGTTCGTCGGCTTCCCGCCACCGGTCCAGATGGCACAGCGCGACACACCGGACCAGGATGCGGTGCCCCTCCCCGACCGGCAGTGAGCGCCAGCCGCCGTCGCAGATCTCGGTGAGTGCCGCCGTGTTCAGGGTTCCGGCCAGTGCGACGGTGTAGACCATCTCCATCTCGAACAGCGCCTCGGAGCTGACCAGATGGGCATGTTCGGACAGCACTCTGAACGCGCTGTCGACGGCCTCGGCGTACCGCAGATGGACGTGGCAGGTGGTGGCGTGCGTGGCCAGTGCCCAGGCGCGTTGTTGCGGCTCGGTGATCAGCTCGATGGCGGCGCGCAGCCAGCGCTCTGCGGAGTATCCGTCGTCCAGCATCGCGGCTGTGCCGTGGGCGAGCAGTTCTCCGGACGCCCGCCGGGAGTCCACGAACCGTCCTGCGGTGACCAGTTGCTCGGCCAGATACCGGTCATCCGCTCTGGCGTCGCCTGCCCAGATCGCGGTGACCGCCAGTTGGGCGAGCCTGCGTCGCTCGTAGGGCCCGAGGCAGCCGGTCAGGGCGGAGGTGAGCAGCGGCAGCCGGAACCGCCAGTGCCCCTTTTCCGGACCCTGCCGGAGTACACCCTCGGCGCACAGCGTCGACAGCGCGCCACGGACCTCGTCCTCGCCCCGGCCCACCGCTTCGGAGATCAGCCCGGTCGCCGCGCCGCCCAAGGGAAGAAGCACCGCCGCTGCCTTGGCCACCGGCCAGACCAGGCCGCCCAGTCGGCGCAGGTACTCGATCGGCGGCAGGTCGATGGGCAGTTCGGGCGGCCGGTCCGGCGAGGTGAGGTAGACGTGCCGGTCGTATACGTAAAGCCCTCCGGTGCGCTGGTGCCCCACCACGGCAGCGAGCACGGCGGCGGGCCTGCCGCGGCACTCCCGTTGCAGATAGGAGAGCAGCGCTGCTGTCGGCCGGGCCTGCAGCCTCCTGGCGATCAGCGCGCTGATCTCCGGCTCGCGCAGCGGACGCAGCGGCACCACCTCGGCGAGCGAGGCGGCCTGCAGCTGCTCCAGCGTGGCCCGGTCGCCCGCCGCGTCGGCCGGTGAGGGGCGCACCGTGCAGACGAACGTGACCGTGCCCCCGGCCAGCGTGCGGGCGAGCGGCAGCAACACGGCGCGGGAGGCGGGATCGGTCCAGTGCGCGTCGTCGATGAGTACCGTGATCTTGTCGCTCGCGGTGAGGGCCGACCGGAGCTCGGCGGCGACCTGCCGCCCGGCCTCCGCGAGTGGCGCCGTGTCCTTCGCCGTACGCCTGACGTCGCCGCCCTGGTGGAGGGCGGCGAGTTCGGCGGAGAGCCGGGAGGCCAGGGAGTAGGGGCGGTCCCGCTCGTTGCGCGCCACCCGCAGCGACAGGGGAGTGAAGCCCCGCGCAGCCAGCTCGTCCCGGACGGCGGCCAGTACTGTACTGCGGCCCATGCCGATGGGGCCGGTGATCAGGACGAGCGGTGCCGATTCCGGTGAGACGGCGATGTCGACGACGCTCGCCACGACGTCGTCACGGCCGACCGGTGCCTCCGCCGGCCGGGCCGTGTCGGGCGCACTGCGCCAGTGATCGATCACCCGTCCAGTATGCCCGCCGCGCCCGACAGGTTGTTGAAAAGTAATACGATATGCGGGCAACGTTGGTTCCGTTGTGAACGAGCGGTGTGCTGCTCGGAGTTGACCGCGGAGACCGGGTACGGCGGCAGGCCTGCGGGCTGTTGCCGCGCGAGGCGTCACAGGAGGAGGCAGGCAGTGGCCCGAGCGCGTGCCGCAGTGCGGGGCAGGGATCATGAACTGACGGCGCTGCGCACGGCGCTGGCGCCCGAAGGCGGACGCCTCATCGTCCTCAGGGGACCGGCCGGTATCGGCAGGACCACGCTGCTGGACGCGCTGGGCCGGATGCTGGCCTCGGACGGGACACGGGTCCTGCCGCTGCGGTTGGGCGCCGGTCCGGACAGCGAGGGCGACGCGTTCGCGCTCACCGCGCTGGTGCGCACCGTGCGCGAGCGGTTCGAGCAGTTCCACGAGGCCGGGCTGACCGAGGCGCTCAGTACGGTGGCCCGGCTGCGCGACGCGGCGGGACAGGGCAGCGGCGGATGGACGCCGTCCATGGTCGCCGCGCTGGGCAGCCTGTTCGACACCATCGGCCGTCAGGAACGCGTCGCGGTCCTCGCCGACGACGTCCACGCGGTCGCCGAGCCCGCCCCCGTGCTGACCGCGGCCCGCCGGTCCGGCTGTCTGGTCGTGGCCACCTGCGAGGAGGGCGCCGAGCGCGGCCCGGGACTCGCCGAACTGCTGACCGCCGCCGACCAGGTGATGACGATCGGTCCGCTGGCCGACGACGTCACGGAGTCCCTGGTCCGTCGCGCGATGGGAGCACGCCTGGACGAGGCGGTGCCGACCGCTCTGCGCACGGCGCTGGGACCACTGTCAGGCAGCCCGGGCACCGTCCTGAGCACCCTCGACGAACTCCGCAGAAGCGGCCGGCTCGTCGCCTTCCGCGGCCGGCTGTGCCTGCGCACGCCGGCGGAGCCGGTGGCTCTGCCCGCCGACCACCCCCTCCTGCGCCGGGCGGCTTCACTGGGCGATCCGGCCATGCGGCTCCTGGTCGCGGTCGCGGCCCTGAACGGCCTCGCCGTGGACGACCTGCCGCTGCTCGCCGAGACTCTCGGGACCGACCCCGCCGAGTGCGGCCGGCTGCTCGACCTGCTGATCGAGGCGGGGGTGCTGACGGCCGACCCGGCGGGCCTGATCTCCTGCCGGTGCCCCGCCCTGGCGGCCACCGTGGCCGGCCGCTCCGGCGCCCGCCACGGCACCGCGTTGCACGCGTCGATCGCCGAGCGGCTGATGGCCCGGCACCGGCGGCACGGCGGGGTCGACCTCGTGTCGCTCGCCGACCACATCGCGCGCGGCGGAGCGGCTGTGACGCTCGACGACGACACGGTCGGCCGGCTGATCGACCTGAGCGCGACAGCCGAGCCCGACGAGCCGGAGCGCGCCGCCCTGTGGTACTCGGCCGCACTGCGCCACCTGCCGCCGAAGGGGCCCGAACACACCCGTACGCTGACCAGACTGCTCGCCCTGGTCATCCGTACCGGCCAGTACGAGTTGCTGCGCGAGGTGCTCACCCGGTACGCGGAGCAGGGTTGCGCCGAGGACGCCCTGCCGGAGATCCGCCTCGCCGCCGTTCTCGTCGCCCTGCACACCGGCGAGCGGCCCGCCGAACGTGCCGTACGGGCGCTGCTGGACGCACCTTTCTCAGGCCGCAGGCCCACCGGCTTTTCGGAGTGGTGGTTCGGTTGTCGCCTCGCCCCCGGCGCGCGGCAGCCGCTCCGCCCGGCCTCGGTGCGGGCGGACAGGGCCGGGGCCGAGCGGATGGACTTGCTCAGCGCGGCGTTCTCCGGTGACGTCGACGCCTGCGAGTGGGCTTGGCGCGGCTCGGGCGGCACCGTGCCCTCCCCGGAGCTGGACCAATTGCTCTGCGCCGCCTCGGTCGCCGACATGGCCGACATGGCCGACGTGGCCAGACTGATGCTCGGTGCCCGCTACCAGGTGCCGGTGACCGGTGTGCTCGGTGCCTACCACCGGGTGGTACAGGGCTACGCCGACGCCGACTGGACACAGGCCATGTCCGCGGTCCGGGAACTGGAACTGTCGGGCGCCGAGGACACGCTGGCGCACCACGCGGCGCGCCTTTTCGCCGCGGACATGTGCGCCGTCCGCGGCGAGTTCGGGCAGGCGGCCCAATGGCTGGCCGCCGTGACCCCGGCCCCCAGGCTCGCGGTGATGCGGACCTGGGTGCGCGTCGGCCTGGCCGACAGGATGGGCGACGACGGCCGGGCGGTGCGGTTGGCCCTGCTGGCCGGACCGCGGCTGCGCCGGGCCGGGCTGCACGCGGGGCTGTACTTTCTGCTGTCGCGGGCGATACGGATCGCGGTGTCGGGTGACGACCACGAGGGCGCCGCGGAACTGCTGGCGGAGATCGAGCTGCTGCCCCAGGAGGACCGCGCGGACACACGGGAGAGCCTTCTGCTGGCGCGCGGCCTGGTACGCCGCGACCTGGGGTGGGCCCGGTCGGCCACCGACCTGACGCGCGCGAGGGGGGATCGGCCCGCGCTGCTGGAATCCTGCCTGGCCATCGCCCGGTTCGCGGAGGACCCGCGGCCCTGGCTGCGCGAGGCCCACACACTGGCCACGCAGTGCGGTGCGTCGGTGCTCCTCGAGCGCATCCGCCAGATGACCCGTGAACGCGGGGTGCCCGCCCCGCGCACCCGTGGTCGGCGTGACGCCCTGGCCGTCACCGAGCAGCGGATCATCGAGCTGATCGGCGAGGGCCTGACCAACCGGCAGATCGCGCTGCGCCTGCAGCTCAGTGAGAAGACCGTGGAGAACTACCTGACCCGCCTGTTCGCCCGCACCGGCTGCCGTTCGCGGGTCGAGCTGGCCGCGGCCAGCCTGAGCGGCCGGCTCACCTTGACCGCGACCTGAGAGCCGCCGTGGCACGGCTGCCGGGGCCGAAGATGCCAACGTATGGTCCCACTCGGGCCGATGCGGACCGACGGTGACGACAGCCGGATACGGCGTGCCTACTGTCTTGCCCATGACCGACATCGATGTGCCTCAGGTCGCCGATCGCGAACTGGCAGCGATCGTGGGGGCCGAGGTCGAGGGCCGGTGGCCTGACGACGTTTCGGGCCTCGACGAGATCGTTCGCTACGGACTGGTGCCTTTCGGGAAGATGATGGGGCCCTGGCTGGTGACCCACTCCAGTCTCGCCGTGGGAGGTGACAGAGCGACTGTCCTTCCCGCCGCGGTGGCCGTGGAGTGCGTCCAGGTCGGGGCGATGATGCACGACGACATCATCGACCTCGACGGGGAACGGCGCAGCAAGCCCGCCGCGCATACCGTGTTCGGGCAGCCGACGGCGATCGTCGGCGGGGACGGACTGTTCTTCCACGGCTTCGCCGCCCTCGCCGAATGCCAGGAAGCCGGCGCGCCCGCCGAACGGGTGGCCCAAGCGCTGGTGGTGCTCTCCAGGGCGGGACTCCGCATCGGGGACGCGGCCATCCGAGAGATCCGGATGAGCCGGGAGGTCTGCTCCGTCGACGACTATCTCGGCATGATCGCGGACAAGAGCGGCGCCCTTCTGTGGATGGCCTGCGGCGTCGGCGCCACGCTGGGCGGCGCGGACGACACGGAGCTCGAGGCGCTCAGCCAGTACAGCGACCAGCTCGGCGTCGCCTACCAGATACGCGACGACCTCATGGCCTACGACGGCACAAGGGCGGGCAAGCCGAATGTTTCCGACGTCCGCAACGGCCGGCCCACCCTGCCCGTGCTGCTCGCCCACGAACGCGCCCCCGCGGCACAGCGGCAGCACATCGAGCAACTGCTCGCCGACACCGCCATACCGGTCGAGGAGCGCTACGAGGCCATGGCGGGACTGGTCCACGCCTACGACGGCGTCTCGGCGGCGCGCGAGGCGTCGCACCGTCACGTGGAGTTGGCTGCGAAGGCGCTGGAGAACCTTCCCCCCAGCGTCCACAGGGACGCGCTGGCCGATCTCACCGTGCCGGGGCGCCTGGTATAGCGCGCCACCGAACCCGAGGAGCTGTGCTGATGACCTCCCCGACCTATGCGACGTATCTGCACCTCGACGAACTGCTCACCCTGCAGCACCCGCTGACACCGGTCGAGCAGCAGGACCTCAGGGACAGCGAACGGCAATTCATTGTCGTGCATCAGGCGTCCGAGACCCTGCTCAGCCAGGTTCTCGTCGACCTGCGGCACATCGACACCGGCCAGTGCGGACAGGAGTGCTATGCCCAGCGCCTGGAACGGGCGACGCGGTTGGTGGACTCCCTGGAGGGACAGCTGACGCTGCTGCGCCACACGCTGCTGCGGGAGGAGTTCATGCTCTTCCGGGACCGGTTCGGCACGGCGAGCGGATTGCAGTCGAAGCAGTTCCACGAACTGTTCGGCCTCGTCCGACAGCTGGTGAAACGTGGCGCTGAGGACCGTCCGCCGGCGGACTCCCGGCGGCTGACCGGACTGAACGACGCGGTACGGCGCTGGCGGCGCACCCACCTGGAACTGGTCGGCCACATGCTCGGCGACCAGCCGGGCTCGGCCGAGACCTCCGGGATGCGCTTCCTGGCCGCCCGGCTGGACGACACCTCCGCGGACGAACCGGCGGGCGCCGACGGGGCACGCGTCGTGCCGCCGCGGCCGGCGGACACCGCGCACGTCACCGACAGCCGGCCGCTGCCCGCACCGTCCGGGCGGTCCGGGCGGTCCGGGCTGGGGCATGTGGTCGTGGTGGGAGGCAGCGTCGCGGGGCTGCTGACCGCACACGTCCTGGCCGGCCACGCGGAACGGGTGACGGTACTCGAGCGTGACCAGTACGAGGACGCCCCGGGGCCCCGCGCCGGCGTGCCGCAGTCACGCCACACCCATGTCCTGCTCACCAGCGGCATGAACGCCCTGGACGAACTGCTGCCCGGGCTGCTGCCCGCACTGGTCGACTCGGGGGCACCGCGGCTGGCGGTCCCCGGCGACCTCGGCGTGTGGCAGGCGGGGCAGTGGATATCCCGCCGCAATCCGTCCAAGCCCATCATGACCCCGTCCCGTCCGTTCCTGGAGCACCACATCCGCCGACGCGTCCTGGACGGCTCCCGCATCCACGTCCGCACCGGTGTCGAGGTGGCCGGCCTGCTCGGCCGGCCCGGACACATCACCGGCGTCGCGGTCCGTGACCGGGGCGGCGACCACCACGCCCGGCAGGAGATCGAAGCCGACCTCGTGGTGGACGCCACCGGACGGGCCAGCCGCACCCCGGCCTGGCTGGCCGAGATGGGCGCCCTGCCGCCCGCCGAGGAACTCGTGGAGACCGGGCGGGCGTACGCCACCTGCGTCTTCCACGCCGAGGACGGGCCCGAGGACCTCAGCGGCTTCTACATCGTGCCCGACGCCGGCCAGCCGCTCGGCGCGATCATCCTGCCCGCCGAGGGCGACCGCTGGATGGTCACCCTGTCCGGGCCGCGCGACCAGGCGCCGCCGGGCGGCACCGAGGACTTCATCGACTTCGCCGGCCAACTGCCGCACTCCGCCCCGCACAAGTGGCTCAGCTCGGCCCGTCCGGTCGGCCGGCCCGTGGGCTACCGGCACACATCCAACCGGCGTCGCCGCTACGACCGCCTGGGACGGCACCACACCGGACTGCTCGTCGTCGGAGACGCGCTGTGCGCGCTCAACCCCGTCTACGGACAGGGCCTGTCCGTCGCCGCCCTGAACGCCGTCGCCCTCGGAAAGGCACTGGCCGGCGACCGCACCCCCTCGGCCAACGCCCTTCAACGGGCGGTGCTGCGCTCCTCCCGCTCGGCGTGGGAGGTCGCGACGGGCGCCGACAGCCCGATGCCGGGCGTCGCGGGCAACGCGGTGCGGTCCGGGCCCGTCGCCCGGCTGTTGACCCGGTACCTCGACCGAGTGCGCGATCACGTGCCCCACGACCCGGTCGTGTGCAGTGCCAACCGTGACGTCCTCTTCCTGCTGGCCCCGCCCCGCACGCTCGTCACCTCCTTCAAGGTGCTGCGGCGGGCCCTGCTGAGCCCACCCGGGCCGGCCTCGCCCGACCTACCCACTCCGTGACCATCACGAGCCGACAGCGAAGGTGAACCATGCGACACGCCAGCGTGCTCCCGGACCGTCCGGGAAGGGACCGGTGCCGAACCGGGCCCCGGTTCCCCCTCCGTGGTGCGGGCGGCCGGTGGACCTCATGACGACGACGCCGATCCGAAGCCTGTCCGCCGTTCTCGACACCGGCCGGACGCTGCTCGAACCCGCCCTGCGCGACGCCATCGGTCGGCACCTGGGTCCGGAGATGAGCAGGATCGCCCACTACCACTTCGGCTGGGCCGACGCCGACGGGCGGCCCACCGGCACCTGGGGCGGCAAGATGGTCCGGCCCGCCCTGGCGCTGCTGTCGGCCCGGGCGGCCGGCGCGGCGGCCGCGGACGGCCTGCCCGCCGCGGTGGCCGTGGAACTGGTGCACAACTTCTCGCTGCTGCACGACGACATCATCGACGGCGACGAGACCCGGCGGGGGCGGGCGACCGCCTGGACCGTCTTCGGGATGCCGGGCGCCATCCTGGCAGGCGACGCCATGGTCACCGCGGCCACGTCCGTACTGATGAGCGCGCCGGGCGCGGGCGCCCGTTCCGCCACCCTGGCGCTGATGACCGCAACCCAGCGGATGATCGACGGCCAGGCCGCCGACGTCGAGTTCGAACGACGCGAGGACGTGACCCTCGCCGAGTGTGTGCGCATGGCCGGCGACAAGACCGGCGCCCTGCTCGGCAGCGCCTGCGCGCTGGGCGCCGACCTGCTGGGCGCCGAACGGCACTTGGTCGAGCGGCTCGGTGCCTTCGGGGAACACATCGGGCTCGCCTTCCAGCTCGTCGACGACCTGCTGGGCATCTGGGGCGACCCGGACAGCACCGGGAAACAGGTGGCGGCCGACCTGCGGGTCCGCAAGAAGTCCCTGCCCGTCGTGGCGGCGCTCGAGGCGCCCGGGACGGACGAGCTGCGCGCCCTGTATCTGCGACCGGAGGCATTGGCCGAATCCGACATCCGACGCGTGACCGAGCTCGTGGAACGAGCAGGCGGACGGGACTGGGCGCGGAACGAGGCGGACCGTCAGATCGCCGCGGCGGCGGAGTGCCTGACCACCGTCGGTATCCCGGACGATGTGCGCGGCGAATTCCAGGAGGTCGCCGACTTCATCGTGGGCAGGCGGATATAGATGGGGGAGTCACGCCCCGGCCTGTCGGCCGTCGCACGGCCAAAGGCGCAGCCGCTCGCCCCCTTCACCGAACGCGGGACCGTCGTGGTCGTCGCCTCCGCCGCAGGGATTGCCGCGATGGCCCAGACCACCATGGTGCCGCTGCTGGGGGAGTTGCCCAGGCTGCTGCACTCCGGTGTGACGGGCACCTCGTGGGTCGTCACCGCGACGCTGCTGGGCGGCGCCGTCACCAGTCCCGTCGTCGGTCGGCTGGGCGATCTCTACGGCAAGCGGCGGCTGATGCTGTGTGTGCTCGGCGTGGTCACGCTGGGCTCGCTGCTGTGCGCGGTCGCCGACTCGGTGCCCCCGATGGTAGTCGGGCGCGGCCTCCAAGGCGTCGGCATGGGGCTCATACCGCTCGGCATCAGCCTGCTGCGCGATGTGCTGTCCGAGCGACGGCTCGGCTCGGCGATCGCACTCACCTCCTCCGTCCTGGGGGTCGGCGCGGCGGCCGGGCTGCCGCTGGCCGCGTTGGTGGCCCAGTCCGCCGACTGGCACCTGCTCTTCTGGGCCACCGGTGCGCTGACGGCGCTGATGGTCGTGCTGGTGGCCCGGCTGGTGCCGCCGACCCCGGCGCCGGCCGGCGGGCGCTTCGACGGCGTCGGGGCGGCGGGCCTGGTCGTCGGCCTCACCGCGCTGCTCGTGGCGATCTCCTACGGCGGCGAGTGGGGCTGGCTCAGCGCCTCCACCGTGGGCCTGGCGGTGGCCTCCGTGGTGGTACTGGTGCTGTGGGGCGTCTGGGAACGCAGGGTGACCGATCCGCTGATCGACCTGAGCACCACGGCACGGCGGCCGGTCCTGCTGGTGAACATCACCTCCATCGTCGTCGGCTTCGCCCTGTATGCCCAGCTCCTGATGGTGCCTCAGCTGCTGCAGCTGCCTACCCGCACGGGCTACGGACTGGGCCGCTCGATGGTCCAGGCCGGTCTGCTGATGCTGCCGGCCGGGCTGGCGATGATGGGCGCGTCCACGGTCGGTGCCAAGGTGTCCGCGGCACGCGGCCCCAAGCTTTCGCTGCTGCTGGGCACCGTGCTGATCGGCCTGGGATATGTGGCCTGCCTGGCCCGGATGGACTCGGTCCCGGTGCTGGTGATCGGCACTGTGGTGACCCAGGGCGGCGTCGGCTTCGCCTACGGCGCGATCCCCGCGTTGATCATGACAGCCGTTTCGCCCGCCGAGACCGGGGTCGCCAACGGGTTCAACACACTCATGCGCTCCATCGGCACATCACTGTCCGGCGCCGTGGTCGGGGCGATATTCGCCGGGCTGAGCGGGTCGCTCGGCACAACGTCGGTCCCCTCACGCGAGGCGTTCGTGCTCGTCGCGGTGGTCGGCATGACCGGCGCGGCGTTCGCCCTGCTGACCGGCGCCGCGATCCCCGGCCGGCCGCGCACGGCTCCGCGTTCCGCTCTTTGAACGTCCGCTCCCCACGACAAGAAAGCAGGGCCATCTCATGACCGAGTCGACCACCATCCCCATCGGCGGACGGGCCGCCCAATGCCCGTTCGCCCCGGTCGCCGAGCTGTACGCCGCGCAGAAGGACGACGAGCTCAGCCGGGTCAAGGTGCCCAGCCCGATGCTGGGCGAGTTCGAGGCGGTGGTCGTCACCCGTTACGAGGACGTCAAGAACGTACTCGCGGACGACCGGCTGCACATGGGCGGCTCCATGCCGTACCAGCCAGGCAACCTGCTGAGCTACGACGGCCCCGAGCACACCCGGCTGCGGCGCATGCTGACCGCGTCGTTCACCACCAAGCGGGCGCGCGAGCTGCGGCCGAGTATCGAGACCGTCGTCGGTTCCGCTCTGGACGCGCTGGAGGAGGCCGGTCCGGGCGCCGACCTGGTGCAGGTCTTCTGCACCCCGATCCCGACGCTCGTCATCTGCGAGCTGCTGGGTGTGCCCTACACCGACCGCGAGGGGTTCCAGCGCCGTACCGCTCTCGCGCTGGACTTCGGCCAGAGCCGCGAAGTCCAGATGGAGAAGGCCGCCGAGATGATGGCGTACATGGCCGAACTCGTGGCGCGGCACCGGGAAAGCGCGGGCGAGAACGTACTGGGCCGTGTGGTGCGTGACTTCGGCGACCAGCTGAGCGACGAGGAACTGGCCGGCATCGGCAACATGCTGCTCATCGCCGGGCACGAGACGATCGCCAGCACCCTGTCGGCAAGCATCGCCCTGCTGCTCCAGCATCCCGAGCAGCTCGCGGCGGTACGCGACGACCCCTCGGTGACCGACGGCGCCGTCGAGGAACTGCTGCGGTACACCGCGCCGGCCACCATCGTGCCGCGGCAGGCGGCCGGGAACATCTGCGTACGCGACCAGGAGATCAAGGAGGGTGAGCACGTCGTGGCGTCCGTACTGGCCGCCAACCGGGACCCCGGCACGACCGGTGAGGATCTGGACAGCCTGGACGTGCGCCGGCCCCCGCAGCGCCACCTCACCTTCGGCTTCGGCCCGCACCAGTGCCTGGGCCAGCAACTGGCGCGTATGGAACTGCGCGTCGCTCTGCCGGCCCTGTTCACCAGGTTCCCCACGCTGCGCTCGGCGATCCCGCACGACGAACTGGAGTACCGCACCAACGCGCTGGTCTTCGGTGCGAACGCCCTGCCGGTCACCTGGTGACCGGCGGCGAGAGGGGGAGACGACCATGAAGGTCGAAGTCGACGACAGCAGGTGTTACGCCGTCGGGAACTGCGCGCGGCACGCGCCGACGGTCTTCGACCAGAACGACGACGACGGCAGGGTGGTTCTGCTTGCGCCGGACCCGCCGGAGCGAGAGCACGCACAGGTCCGGGAAGCAGCCCTGCGGTGCCCGGCCGCGGTCATCGTCCTGCACGAGAACAAGTCGGCTCACGAAGAGTGACCCGCTCTGCCAGTAGTTCGTCCGAAGCTCAGGGGAAGCGCAATGTCTGACGTAGAAGTGCCCGTTCTCGTGGTCGGCGGTGGCGGCTGCGGACTCGCCGCGTCGGTCTTCCTGTCCGACGTGGGGGTGCGCCACCTGGTGGTGGAACGTCGCGAGTCGACTTCGGTCCTGCCCCGGGCGCACTATCTGAACCAGCGCACCATGGAGATATTCCGGCAGCACGGCATCGCCGACGACATCTACCGGATCAGCTGCCCGCTCCCGAACATGAGCGAGGTCGCCTGGCGTACCTCGCTGGGTGGCGACGGCCCCGTGGACGGGCGGGAGCTGTACCGGACCGACGCTTTCGGCGGCGGCAGCACGGCCGGACCCTACGCCGCCGACAGCACGGGCCCCTCGACCAACCTTCCGCAGCACCGGCTCGAACCGCTGCTGCGGCGGCATGCGGAGCAACGGGCTCCGTCCAGCCTGCTGTTCAACCATCAGATGGAAGAGTTCACCCAGGACGAGAACGGGGTCCGGGCACGGGTGACCGACCGGGCCACCGGCGAGGTCGCCACGGTCCGTGCCCGGTACCTGCTGGGCGCCGACGGCGGCAGGAGCGTCGGCGGTTCGCTCGGCATCCCGATGGACGGCGCCGGCGGCGGGTTCACCATCATCTCGGTCCACTTCAGCGCGGACCTCTCGCCCTGGTGGAGCGACTCGCTGCTGATGACCCACATCTTCGGCCTCGACGGCGAGGTCTCGGTCCTCGTCGCGTCCGGACCCCACTGGGGCTCGGCGTCCGAGGAGTGGGCACTGCACTTCCGGGTAACGCCGGGCACGGCCGCGGGCGACCTCGGCGCGGAGGCGCTCGCGGGCCGGGTGCGGGAACTGCTGAAACTGCCGGCGGACCTCGGCATACAGATCCACCATGCCGGCGAGTACCGGCCGGAGGCCGTCGTGGCCCGGTCGTTCCGGGCCGGCCGCGTCTTCCTCGCCGGCGACGCCGCGCATCGGCAGCCACCCGCCGCAGGCGGCGGCCTGAACACGGCGATCCAGGACGCGCACAACCTCGCCTGGAAGCTCAAGGCCGTGCTCGACGGCCGGGCCGACGACGCGCTGCTCGACTCCTACGAGGCGGAGCGGCTGCCCGTCGCCAGGCGCAACGTGGGCTGGGCGATGGGCTGTCTGCTCAATTACGGCACCCTGTTCGCGGTTCTCGGCATGGCGCACGGGAAGCCGGCAGCCACCGAGGCCGGCATCCGCGAACTGCTGGCCGACACACCGATGGGCGAGACCCGGCGGTCCCTGGTGCGTGAGGTGTTCGGCACTCAGCGCATCGAGTACCAGGCGCACGACATCGAACTCGGTCACCACTACGTGGCCGGCGCGGTGCTCCCGGACGGCACCCCGCCGCCGCCCCGGGACCCGATGGGCGCGGTCTACCGTCCGACGACCCGGCCGGGGCACCGGCTCCCGCACGTGTGGTTGCGGCACGGCGGCGCCCAGGTCTCCACACACGACCTGGTCGGCGGCGACGGCGGCTTCGTACTGATCACCGGGCCGCTGGGCGAGGGATGGGCGTCCGCCGCCAAGAAGGCCGCGGATGCCCACGGGGTGGACCTCACCGTGGTGCCCATCGGCAGCGAGCCCGACGCGATGGGCCACTGGGACGCGGAGGGCGCTTGGGCCGCGGTGCGGGAGATCGACGACGACGGCGCCGTCCTGGTGCGGCCGGACCAGCACGTCGCCTGGCGCGGTGTCCATCAGGGCCGGCACGCCGACCAGGAACTCGGCGAGGTGTTCGACCGGCTCCTCGGCCGGCCCGACGCGACGAACAGGGGGACCTGACCATGCCTTCCACCGACGGCGAGCGTCTCGTCCATGACTTCCTGACGTCGATGGGGCCGACCCCGGCCGACGTCCGGGCGGCCGTGGACGGCTATCTGACCGACGACTGTGTGTGGGAGAACCCCGGCTCCCCGGTATGCCGGGGCAAGGCGGAGATCCTCCAGCTCATGCCGCCCGACTTCGCGCGGCTGGAGGTGAGGTTCCGGCACATGGCCACGGCCGGGGGCACCGTCCTGGCCGAGCGCATGGAGAACATGCTCCGCGTCGACGGCACCCCCATCGCACTGAACCTGAAGGTGATGGCGGCCTTCGAACTACGGGCCGGCCGGATCAGTGCCTGGCGGGACTACTTCGACTTCACCAACCTCATCACCGAAAGCCCGGAATGGTGACCATGACAAACATCGGAACGGACCCGATGGAACTGCGGACCCAACTGGTGGACAGGGTCCACAAATTCGGGCCGGTCTTCGCGGACGGCGTCGCCGAGGGGGAGCGGGAGCGGCGGCTGCCCGACGCCACGGTCCGGGCCATCGACGAGTCGCAGCTGGGCATGCTCTGGACCGCGAGGGCCTACGGCGGCCTCGAGACCGACGTCCGGACCATGAGCGAGGTTGCCAAGGCCCTCTCCCACTACTGCCCGTCCACCTCGTGGGTGGTCAACAACATCAACGGTTCCAACCTGCTGGCCGCGAAGTTCCCCCAGACGGCGCGGGACGAGGTGTTCGGGGACAACCCCGGCGCCAAGCTGGCCTCGATCTTCGCGGCCGCGGGCACCGCAGTACGCACCGAGGGCGGCTATCTGCTCACGGGCACCTGGCCGTACGGCACCGGCATCCTGCACGACGACTGGGCGATCCTGGTCGCCCGGGAGCTGAATCCTGACGGGGAGCCCGTCGGCGGGCACTCCGTGCTGGTGCCCGCCGCGGACCTCACCATCGAGGACACCTGGCACACCGTCGGCATGCGTGCCACCGGCAGCCACACCGTCGTGCTCCGGGACGCGTTCGTCCCCGAGCACCGGGTGATCCCGGCCGAGGTGCAGCGCGGGCGGGAGAACGCCACCGATGTCGGCCTGCCGCCGCTGTTCCGCACAGCGGCGATCGCGGCCCTGGCCGTGGTCTGCGCCTCCGTGGTGGTCGGCGCCGGCCAGGCAGCCCGCGCCTTCGTCGTGGAGAAGGCGCCCCATCGAGGCATCGCGCCCACCAAGTACACCAGCCAGACGGAGTCACGGACCTTCGTGTCCTCGCTCGGCAGGACAGCTCTGTCGATCGACGCCGCCGAGATGCATGTGAACCGGGCCGCGGACGCGATCGACGAGGCCGCCCGCGCGGCCGCCTCGCTGCCGGAGAGCGAGCTTCTGCGCATCCGTGGCGATGTCGGCCAAGCGGTCAGCCTGGTGACCGCCGCGCTCGACGAGTTGCTGTGGGCGCACGGTGCGGCGTCCTTCGCCGAGTCGAACCCGTTGCAGCAGTACTGGCGGGACGCCAATACCGCGGCCCGTCACGCGATGCTCAACGTTCACGTCGGTCACGAACTGTACGGCGGGTCGTTCTTCGGCCTGGAACCCATCGTGCCCAGCCTCTGACCGGTCTCCTGCCCGTCTCACCCCGCCCTGACCCACGAAGGATCCCCATGGTCTGGCTGCCCCCTCCTCTCTTCCCGATGTCACAGGTCGCACCGGTCTCGGTGGGGGCGGCCGACGTTCCGGACGGACTCTTCGCGGCGGTCGCCGGGCCGACCGCGCTGGGTTGGATAGTGACGTACGTTCTGGCTATCCGGCAGGGACGTCAGGACGGGCGCGTGGGGATACCCGCCTACCTGGTGGCGGTGAACTTCGCCTGGGAGTTCAGCCTGACCTTTCTGCTGGAACAGACACCGACCCAGCGACTGATCAACGTGCTCTGGGTCATCTTCAACGTCGTCCTGCTGTACCAGGCACTGCGGTACGGGCCGCGCGATCACCCCGGTCTGCCGGCGCGGATCTTCCGGTGGACACTCGCCGGCGTGCTGGTGTGGGCGTCGGTGATCGTCATGGTCGGCGCGAACGAGTTCCACGACCGCGACGGCATGTACACCGGAATGATCATCCAGGTACCGCTGAGCGCCTCGTTCATCCTGTTGCTCAGGCGCCGCGGGTCCAGTGTGGGACAGTCGATGTACATCGCCGTCGCGAAGACCGTGGGGTCCCTCTTCGCCGGACTGACCGCCTTCGTCGTCTACCCCTCCCACCACCTGCTCCAGGTGCTGGTGCCGACCTATGTCGCTCTGGACGTCGCCTATGTGGTGCTGCTGCACAGGGCGATGCGCCGGGAGGGGCGGCCGCCGTGGGCGTTTCGCGCGCCGACGGCCGTCAGCGTGGTTCCGGCAGGATCCGCGGCCACGGGTTCCGGGACCGGGTCGGCGTCTCTTGCGGGCGCCGGAACTCGGTCAGATGACGCCGCTTCGTAAGGCATACGCCACCGCGTGAGGCCGGTTGCGGAGATTCAGGCGCTGGGTGACCCCGAAGACGACGCGTTTGACCGCTCGTTCCGACAGGCACATCCTGGTGGCTATCTCGGCGGTGTCCAGGCCCTCCGACATCAGCCGCAGCACATCGATCTCCCGGGGAGTCAGCCCGGAGGTGTGCAGGCCGTGCGGTGACAGGACCTCACGCTGCATCCGCTCGAACTGCCGGAGCAGTTCGCCCAGTAGTTTCGCGGGCAGCACGCCCCCGCCGGACGCGGCGGTCAGCACCGCCTCCTCGATACGGTTGCTGGTGGCGGCGACCCGTGGCAGTACCGCGACCACGTTGCACTCCACCACGGTGAACAGGTCGGCACGGTCGATCTCCGAGGGGATGAGCACCACCGGTACCTGTAAGGAATCCTTGAGCCGGCGCAGCAACGACGTCACTCCCACGGTCATGCGGTCGATGACGACCACGGCCACGTCGGCCGGGCCGGGGCGCTCCCCCGTGACGACTTCTATGTTCGGCGCGGCGCCGAGCTGATCTTTGATCGCTGAGTGCGTCAGCGGATCCGTCGCCCGGACCAGTGCTTTGACCGGACGTATGGTGGTTTCGGCACTCGTGGCCTTGGTGATCATGGCAAAGCCTCCAAGGAATAAGCAGCGCGGCAGCCGGGGGATTCGTCTCTGCGCCGGGTTTCGGGCATGACGCCTCGGACCGAGGGTCGTTTTGCGCTCTTCATTCGCGTATGCGGCATCGCCCGCTCGGTGTGTCCTGGGGGATGGCGAAACGGGGCTGGTCGGCCGCGGGACGGGCTCGGAGGGCGGATCGAGTGACTACAACAAAACTCCCCGAATGTGGCCCTATATGGTCATTGACAGTCGGAAAGGCGACGTCAATGACCTTACAGTGGCCCACTCCGGGGAGTCGGGCGATCGACCTGTTCGTGTTCCCCCAGGGGGAATCCCTCATTCAGCCGGTGACGACCGTGACGGATCCCCCGGCCTCCGGGTCCATCGTCTCGGCGAGGTTCATGGCCTCCTCGATGAGGGTCTCCACGATGCGGTGCTCGGGAACGGTCTTGATGACCTCGCCCCTGACGAAGATCTGGCCTTTGCCGTTGCCGGACGCCACTCCGAGGTCGGCCTCGCGCGCCTCCCCGGGTCCGTTGACCACGCACCCCATCACCGCGACTCGCAAGGGCACCTCCATGCCCTCCAGGCCGGCGGTGACCTCGTCGGCGAGTTTGTAGACGTCCACCTGCGCCCGGCCGCACGAGGGGCAGGAAACGATCTCCAGCTTGCGAGGCCGCAGATTGAGCGACTGGAGGATCTGGGAACCGACCTTGACCTCCTCCACCGGCGGCGCCGAGAGGGAGACGCGGATGGTGTCACCGATGCCCTGGCGCAGCAGCGTCCCGAAGGCGACCGCGGACTTGACGGTGCCTTGGAACGCCGGCCCCGCCTCGGTGACGCCCAGGTGCAACGGGTAGTCGCACTGCTCGGCGAGGATCTCGTAGGCACGGATCATGACCACGGGGTCGTTGTGCTTGACCGAGATCTTCAGCTCGTGGAAGCCGTGCTCGGCGAAGAGCGATGCCTCCCACAGCGCGGATTCGGCCAGCGCCTCCGGGGTGGCCTTCCCGTACTTGCGCATCAGGCGTGCGTCCAGTGACCCGGCATTCACTCCGATCCGGATCGGGACGCCGTGGTCCTTGGCCGCGCGGGCGATCTCGCCCACCCTGTCGTCGAACTTCTTGATGTTGCCCGGATTGACACGCACCGCGGCGCAGCCGGCCTCGATGGCCGCGAAGACGTACTTCGGCTGGAAGTGGATGTCGGCGATGACCGGGATCTTCGACTTCCGGGCGATCGCGGACAGCGCCTCGGCGTCGTCGGCGCTCGGGCAGGCGACGCGAACGATGTCGCAGCCGGCGGCGGTGAGTTCGGCGATCTGCTGCAGGGTGGCGTTGACGTCGGCCGTGACGGTCGTGGTCATCGACTGCACCGAAACGGGGTGCGCACTGCCCACCCCGACCGAACCGACCTGCAACTGGCGGGTCTTGCGGCGGTCGGCGAGCGTGGCGGGCGGCGAAGCGGGCATACCGAGCGCTACCTGGGTCACCGTGGTGTCCTTTCCCGACGAGGTGCGGGTGCGTGGGGTGTCGCCGCGGCGTTGTGCAGGGCGAGCGCGGTTTCGGCGATGGACTGTGCGGTGAGACCGTGTTCGGCGAGGATGCCCGGTCGGTCACCGTGGCGGAGGAAGCTGCGGGGCAGTCCCAGGGCGTGCACCTGCGTGGCCACCCGGGCATCGGCGCACGCCTGAGCCAGCGCCGCGCCCACAC
The DNA here is from genome assembly GCF_040655955.1 of Streptomyces sp. NPDC050263. Classification (NCBI taxonomy): domain Bacteria; kingdom Bacillati; phylum Actinomycetota; class Actinomycetes; order Kitasatosporales; family Streptomycetaceae; genus Streptomyces; species Streptomyces sp. NPDC050263. The sequence goes on from NZ_JBFAKW010000044.1 coordinate 21,819, forward strand.
CCCCGGTGCGCACCCCGTCCTCGACGGAGAGCGTCAGCTGGTGCCGGGAGGCGAGATGGACCAGGACAGGACTGACCGGCAGCACCCAGCGCGGGTCGACGACCGTGACCCCGACGCCCTCGTCGGCCAGCAGTTCCGCCGCGCGCAGCGCGGTGCCCGCGAGTACCCCGGTACTGACGAGCAGGACGTCCAGCGGCCGGGACCGAGTGCGGTGCAGGATGTCCACGCCCTCCATACGGGTCAGAGCGGGGATCTCCGGGCCCGCGCCGCCCTTCGGGAAGCGCAGCGCGGTGGGACCGTCCTGCGTGTCCAGCGCCTCGTCCAGCAGTTCCGCGAGCCGGACGGGGTCGCGCGGCGCGGCGACACGCATGCCCGGCACCGTACCCAGCAGGGCGAGATCCCACATGCCGTGGTGGCTGGGTCCGTCGGGACCGGTGACGCCGGCACGGTCCAGGACGAAGGTCACCGGCAGTTCGTGCAGGGCCACGTCCATCATGATCTGGTCCACGGCCCGGTTGAGGAACGTGGCGTACAGACAGACCACCGGGTGCAGGCCGCCCATGGCCAGCCCCGCGGCGCTGGTCACCGCGTGCTGTTCGGCGATGCCGAGGTCGAACACCCGGTCCGGGAAGCGCTGGGCGAACCGGAGCAGACCGACCGGTTGCAGCATCGCGGCGGTCAGCGCGACGACGTCGGGCCGCGCTTCACCGATCCGCTCCATCCGGGCGCTGAACGTACTGGTCCACGAGGGTGCGGAGCCGCCGCGCGACCGGCCTGTGGCGGGGTCGATGACGCCGACAGCGTGCATGCGGTCGGCCTCGTCGTTCTCGGCGTGGGCGTACCCCCGGCCTTTCTCGGTGACGCAGTGGACCAGGACCGGACCGTCCAGGTCCGTCGCCTGTCGGCACGCCTGCTCGACGGCGGCGATGTCGTGTCCGTCCACCGGGCCGAGGTAGGTGAAGCCGATGGTCTCGAAGAGGTTGGGCCCTTGGTGCAGGCCGGCACGCAGGGCGGTCAGGTGCTCGGCCAGCCCGCCGATCGTGGGGTCGTAGGAGCGGCCGTTGTCGTTGAGGACGACCACCACCCGTTCGGTGCCGCGGCCGAGGTTGTTCATGGCTTCCCAGGCCATGCCGCCGGTCAGCGAGCCGTCCCCGGTGACCGCGACGACGCGACGGTGGTCCTCACCCAGCAGCCGCCGGGCCTTGGCCAAGCCGTCCGCGTAGGACAGCGCCGTGGAGGCGTGCGAGTTCTCCACGAGATCGTGCTCGGACTCCTCGCGGAGCGGATAACCGGACAGGCCCCCGGCGGTGCGCAGCGAGTCGAAGGCGGCCTGTCGGCCGGTGAGCATCTTGTGGACGTAGGACTGGTGTCCGGTGTCGAACACCATCCGGTCCGTGGGTGAGTCGAATACCCGGTGCAGCGCGATGGTCAGCTCCACCACACCGAGGTTCGGGCCGAGGTGCCCGCCGGCCGCGCAGACCTTGTCGACCAGGAACTCCCTGATCTCGCTTGCCAGCACGGGCAGTTGATCCGGACGCAGCCTCTTGAGGTCCTCAAGGCCGGTGATACGGCCGAGCACAGAGAATGACACGTCTTTCCTCGCTCAGCTGGGACGGCCGTCCGCCGGCCGCCGCGCGTCGCCGCGCACCGCCGAAGGAAGGTCGAAATATATGGTTTCGCGGGCGATCTCACGTTCCTCGACACTGACAGGGCCGAAGGTGTTCAACCAGGTCACGACCTCCGTCACCAGGGCGGGCGGTGCCGAGGCGCCGGCCGTGAGTCCTACGGTCCGCACGTCATCCAGCCATTCCGGCCGGATATCGGCGGCACGGTCGATCAGCTCGGCGCGGGTGCCCTCGCGGCGCGCTGTCTCCACCAGGCGGACCGAGTTGGAGGAGTTCTCCGAGCCGATGACCAGGACGAGGTCCGACTCCGGGACGATCGCCTTGAGTGCGGCCTGCCGGTTGGTGGTGGCGTAGCAGATGTCGTCGGACGGCGGCTCCTGGAGTAGCGGGAACTTCTCCCTCAGGGCCTCGACGACCTCCGCGGTCTCGTCGACGGCCAGCGTGGTCTGAGTGAGGTATGACACGTTCCGTCCGTCGGCTGCGGACAGTCCGGGTACCTCGTCGGCAGTCTGGACCAGCACCATGGACTCCGGTGCCTCGCCGAGGGTGCCCTCGACCTCCTCGTGCCCCGCGTGTCCCACAAGGACGACGGTGTCGCCCCGGGCCGCGAAACGACGCGCCTCGGCATGCACCTTGGCGACCAGGGGACAGGTTCCGTCGATCACGTCGAGGCCGCGCCGGGCCGCCTCCTTGCGCACCGCGGGCGAGACCCCGTGCGCGGAGAACACCACCGTCGCGTCGTCGGGTACCTCGTCCAGTTCGTCGACGAACACCGCGCCACGTTCCGCGAGGTCGTCGACGACGGTGGTGTTGTGCACGATCTGCTTGCGGACGTAGACAGGGGCGCCGCGGGATTCCAGCGCCCGCTCGACGATCTCGATGGCCCGCTCGACACCCGCACAGAAGGATCGGGGACCGGCCAGTAGGACGCGGCGGGGCACGCCGCCGTCCGCATACTCATCCGAGCTCACGTTAGCCACGCCCGGCAGACTAGGGAGGGTGAGGTCACGCCCTCAACAGCCGTTTCCACTTTCCGGAACGACCGTGGCAACAGCGGCCTGGGCCGCCGGGCATGGGCCACGAATGTCAGAAGGGGCCCAATGCCATGGTTCCTCGGGACAGTACCTCCGGTCGATCTTGAGTTCGCCGTGCGCGTGCAGGTAGGCATGGATCAGTTGGATGCGCTTCTGCGACGGGAGTATCGCGTGGACGATGAGCGAGGTCCTCTGGCGCCCGGACCCGCAGGAGGCCCGCTGCGCAAAGCGCTCGCCGTCCTGGAGACCCTGGCCGAAGCGTCGCGGCCGCTGACCCTGTCGGAACTGTCACACCTGGTGAACCTCCCCAAGTCCACGCTGCACCGCTTGATGCGGGTGCTCACCGACATCGGCCTCACCGCACGGAAGGAGTCGAAGTACTACGAACTCGGCACCTACTTGCCTCGGTTGGCGGCCACCAGCGGTCCCGCGCCGGTGCAGTGGCTCAACTATCCGGTCACTCCTTTCCTGATCGAACTGTTCCAGCTGACAAACAGGATCGTCAGCCTCGGCACCCTGTCGGGCACCAGCGTCCAGCACGTCGGCACCCTCTATGGCCAGGAGCATGTCCGGCTGGCGATGGCGCTGCGGCAGCCGGTCCCCGCACACGGCTCGGCGGCGGGCAGGCTTCTGCTCGCGATGGCCGAGCGGAACCCGGCCGACCTCTTCGCCACCACGATGCCCGGCTCACGCGTGATCTCGGCGAGAACGGATGCGCTGCGGCGCGAGTTCGACCGGATCCGGCGGACCGGACTGTCGTACGCGAGGAGCGAGCACATTCCCGAACTGGTCGAACTGGCCGCCCCGGTCCGCCTGGGCAAGGCCGGCCCGATGGCCGCGATCGTGGTGGGCGACACGGTCAGGAACCGGGATCTGCGCACCGTCGCGCGGGTTCTGCTGGAAACGGTGGACGCCATCGAACAGGACCTCGTAGCCGTGTGCTGACCGGCAACCGGTCCGTCCTTAAGGGGGTGCCCCCCCAGCCGCGTTGTCGTCGGTCGCCGACTCCCCCCCCACGCTCGACTTCGCTCGCGCGGGGGGACCCCCATCGCGTCGACTCCCTCCTCCGCCCTGCAGCTGCACGCACCACACCCCGCTCGGCCCGGCCAGGAGGGCACCGCACTTCCAGGCCGGCCTGATCCCAACGACAGCCCCTGACCCGGCTGGAGCTGATCAACGAGGCGATACGCGCCGAGCTGGAGGAGGGCGTCGGCACTGCCCCGCACCTGCTGGATGGTCTGGTCGACGAGGAGCGGGGGCGCCGCCAGCCGACCGATCCGCCTAAGGGCTGTCCCGCAATCCCTGGCGGGCGCGCGACGGCAGCTACGGCACCTCGCCGCGTTGTCGGAACGCCCGAATACATCCAGTATGCGGACGTGCCTCCGCCTTGCGATGCACCGCATCTGACGCCGCGCGCTGATCCACCAGGGATTGCGGGACAGCCCTTAGGCAAGAACCCCACGAGCCGAAGACCAGGATCAATACCACCGGCGATGGCGCCGTCCGGCTCCTGCAGCGCCTCTACCGGCACGGGGCAGGCCGAGCGTTCGGCCCCCGCGTCCAGGCCCTGCGCTCGGGCTCTCCGCGGACGACATCGACTTCGCCGAGGAAGTCGCCACGTCCGGCGGCAGGTCAAGACGGTGCGGGCGAAGCGGTGTTTCGCGCTCCCCAAGGGCCGTAAGGCCCGGGACGTGCCGCTGCCGTCAAGCGTGGCTCGGGCCATCCAGCAGCACATGGAGCAACCGGAACCACCGCAACTCCTCTGTGTGGAAGCTCGCTCCGGCCACGGCAGGCGTGATCGCTCCACTGGAGGACGGCAGCACCAACGGCGCCCGTGTAGGTCCCGGAAGAGTTACACGAAAGCCGCCGCACCCCTCCCCGACCCGATTCATCGCAGGTCAGACAGGGTGCGGCGGCATCCTCACATCAAATGTCCCGGAAGAGACCAGTCGCTCAGCTGACCTGCAGGAACGATCGATCATCAGCCTCTGACCTGGGGAAATGGCCTTTCGATTGTTTCACACTTGTGCCCCTTGATGCGGCCGAAAGTCCCAGGAAAGTCCCAGAGGGCTCCCAAGAAGACCAGGCGTTCTTTCCAGGTCATGCGGGCTGTGCCGCGCGGCGTCTGTCGGCGTGGCGGCCGCGGAAGCGGAGGCGCAGCAGACAGCGGCGGCAGGAAGACTTGCTGCTCCTCGTCGTGAGCGAGGCCATGGCCATAGCGGCGGTGTCGGCGGTGCTCTCCTGGCTGGTGACGAACTGGTGGGTGCTCGTCGTACTGGGAGCGTGCGCTGCGGTGGGCGGGGCCTGGTGGTTCCACCGGTTCCAGCAGCAACAGGCTTGGGAGCGGGTGCAGCAGCAGCCCTGCGCCACGCGCTGCCGCAGCTGGATGCCCTGCATCACCAGGACTTCGAGTACGCCATCCGTGACTTGATGCGCCGTGACGGAGGCACCGACGCCCGGCAGATCGGCGGGCCGGCGACAACGGCGCCGACGTCCTGGCTACCGACCCCATGGGCCGGACCTGGGTCATCCAGTGCAAGCACCGAGCGGCCGGTGACCGCGGGTCGGCGGTCGGCACCCTGGACCTGCAGCGGGTCAACGGGACCGCCCGTCAGCTCTCGTCGGCCCATTCCAGGGCTCAGGTGCGAAGCGCGGTGATGGTGGAGTCATCGAGCCCGTAGGCGGCGAAGGCTTCGTCGTCGGTCCACTCCGCGCCGGTGAGATGTGCCTCAGGTCCTCGCGCTCGAAGAGCACCAGGCGCGGCGGAGCGCCTGACGCCCCGCCGTCATCCGAACCGCCCCGTCTTCCCGTCCGGCGAAGCCCCCGCCCCCGGCTTCTCGGAGCGGCCAGGCTACGTCACCCTGCTCTCCGCTTCCCCGGCCGCTCCCCGCATCACCGACGACGGCACCCGCGCCCGCAGCCGGTCCGGCGGGTAGAACTGCCGGGCCCAGTGGCGGAACGGGCCGATCGGGCCGTCGCCGCGGGCCAGCCGGGGCGGCGACACGTACCGCTTCGTCGCCCAGACCGGGAAGTCCTGGGACACGAAAGCGCAGTTGCCCCGGAACATCACACCCGCCAGCAGCCGGTGTACCGAGCCGCTCACCCAGCGGGCCAGCGGGGCCGGGAGGGCGGCCGGCTCGGCCACCTCGAAGCGGCTCGTCTGGCGCAGCTGGAAAGCCGCGGGCGCGATCATCGTGGTCGTGTATACGGCACAGGTGCGCACCCCGAACCGAGGGAGCGCCGTGCACACGTGCACCCGGCTGATCCCGTTGCCCTCCAGCGTCACCTCCAGCGGACTCGCGCCCAGCAGCGGCACCCGCTCCTCGGAGCGCACCGAGATCCGGAAGGACCGCCCCTCGAAGACCGCCGGCTCGGCTACCTCCGACGCGCCCCAGCCGTGCAGCGGCGTGAAGTGCCCGATGTCCACCGTGTTCTCGACCACGTCCTGGCTGTGCCCCGCCATCTCCCACGCGGCCAACCGCGGCGCCCGCGTCCCGAGCGTGTGCCAGGGCGTGAGCTCCCAGTCCGGCGCCCGCCCGTCGTGGTGCCGCCACACGAAGACGGCGCCGTCGACCTCGCGCACCGGCAGCAGGGTCAGGTCCGAGGACGGCGGCGGGGGCGTGCCGTACCCCGTCCGCGTGCAGGCGCCGTCCGGGCCGAAGGCGAAGCGGTGGAAGGGGCACAGCAGTGCGTCGCCCTCCAGCGCGCCGAGCCCGAGGTGCGCCCCCAGGTGCGGGCAGTACGGGCGGACCGCCCGCACCTCGCCGTCGCGGAGCCGGTAGAGCACCACGTCCTCGCCCTGGAGCGGCCGGGTCAGCAGCGCCCCCCGCACCACCTCCGAGGAGAACGCCACCGAGAACCAGCCGTCGGGGTACGGCAGGACTGGCTCGTGCGCGTCGGCCGGGCTCGGGCCCTCCGTGAGCGCCCGGGTGTGGCCGCGCCTCACAGCTCGACCAGCACCTTGCCGAAGGACGCCGCGCGGTCGGTGTACAGGCTGCGGTAGGCGGCGGGAATGGAGTCGAAGCCGTGGTGCACGGTCTGCTGGTAGCGGATCTCGCCGGCGCGCACCAGCGGCCCCAGCTCGGCGTGCAGCGCCGCCCAGTTGTCCTCGGTGAACCACTCCAGCGCGAAGATCCCGCGGATCGTCGTGCGCGGGAACATGATGTACGGCAGCAGCCGGGGCCCGGTCCACTCGCCGCCGACCTGGCTCGCCCACTGCCAGCACACCGCGACCCGGCTGTCCACGGTGAGCATCGTGAAGACGGTGTCGGTCATGACCCCGCCGAGGTTGTCGAAGTACCGGTCGACGCCGCCAGGAGCCGCCTTCGCCAGGTCCTCGCGGAGCTGCGCCGGGTCCCCGCCGTGCCGGAAGACGACGACGGCGTCGAAGCCGAGCGCCGTCAGCCGCGCCGCCTTCTCCGGCGAACCGGTCGTGCCCACCACCCGCGCGCCCGCCCGCTTCGCCAGCTGCCCGACCAGCATGCCGATCGCGCCGGATGCGCCGCTGATCAGGACCGTGTCGCCGGGCCGTACGGCCAGGAAGGTGGTGAGGGCGCCCCACGCGGTCATCCCGGCGCCGCCGAGGATGCCGAGCGCGGTGCTCAGCGGCAGCGCCTCGTCGTAGTGGGCCGGGTCCAGCTTCCGGTACGCGGGGAAGACCATCGGGAACGTGCCGGTCTGCCACAGCGCCCCCGCGCCGTTACTGACCAGGTGGGTGCGCCAGCCGCCGAAGCCCTGCACGAGGTCCCCGACGCCGAACATCGCCCGCGGTCCGGCCGCCAGCACCTCCATGATCGAGTCGGCGCCCATGTGGTCGCCCACCGGGGTGTCCAGGGCGATCCCGTGGAGGTACGGGTCGACGGAGACGTACCGCGTGCGCAGCAGCATCTCGTCCTCGGCCAGGTCGGTGTCGAGCTCCTCCACCACCTTCACGTACATCCGGTCCACGTCCGGCACGCCGTCGTTGTGCTCGCTGACGATCCACTTCTCGGTCTTCACGGGGTCGCTCCTGCGGGTTCGATGAGTTGTACGGGGAGAGGGGCGCTTTCGTCGACGGAGGCGGTGAACGGCCGCCCGTCGTCGCGGCAGACGAAGTGCATGACGTGCCGTCCCGAGGCCGCGGCCCGGATCAGGCCGCCGGTGGTGGCCCAGACGCCGGACAGATAGAAGTCCGCGAGCCCCGGCAGTCCCGGACCGTGTCGCTTGACCTCTTGCTCCACGGTCTCGCCGCTGTCCACGAACGGCTGCCAGCCGAGCACCGTGCCGTCGTAGTTGCCGGTGTAGCGGACCTGGGTGAGTGGGGTGGACACGTCCCGCACCATGATCGCGTCCTGCAGCCCGGGGTGCCGCTCGTCGAGGAAGTCCACGATCGTGTCCCGCACCTGCCGCTTGGCCCGCTGGTAGTCGCGCCCGCGCCCGACCGGCAGCGTGTGCAGCTCCTCGCCGCGGCGGATCCGGGTGAACTGCTCGGGACCGGTGCTCAGCTCCCGCCACGGCTCGATGTCGCAGAAGTACGTGGCGTACACCACGGAGGTGCCCGGCGGCGACAGCTCCGGGTAGTGGCGGCTGCGGAACTGCACGTTGACGCTGGGGTGCCGGATGCCGGTGAGCCGTTCCGCGACCGCGTCCTCCAGGAGGTACGTGGTGCAGGGCTCGCCGTCCGGGAAGGGCCGGCGCAGCCCCAGGAAGACCGTGAGGTAGCCGGGGAAGACCATGTCGGGTTCCGTGATGGTCCGGGTGTACAGCTCCCGGTACGTGTCGGTGAGGTAGCGGCCCTTCAGCAGGTCGAGGAGCGTGGTGCGCCCGTCGCAGGCGGAGACCACGATGTCCGCCCGCAGCTCCGTGCCGTCGCTCAGCCGGACCCCGGCCGCCCGGTCGTTCTCCACCAGGATCTCCACGACCCTGGCGTTGTACATGACCTCGCCGCCGAGCCCCCGGTAGCGCTCCTCGACCGAGCGGGCCAGGCCCAGCGAGCCGCCCTCGGGGACACCGGCCGAGGCGTCGGCGTGCGCCGCGAGCTGGAAGTAGAACGGCAGCACGGGGAAGTTGGGATGCTTCTCGTACAGGATGAAGTTGAACGCCTCGCGCAGCAGCGGGTCCCGGAAGCGCTGCGAGTAGTCCCGCATCAGCGTGCCGATGGAGCGCCGGATCACGTTGAAGTAGGGGACCAAGGACGCCAGCATCCGCCAGCGCTCCAGGCGGCCCATGAGCCCGACCGGGGTGAGGAACGGGTAGCGGGCCAGTGCCTTGCGGAAGGTCCGCAGCCCGGCGCAGAAGTCGCGGATCACCCGGGCGTCGCCGGGGGAGAGGGCGAGCAGGTGCGCTTCGAGGCGGTCCGGATCGGAGTAGAAGTGGACCGCCCGCCCGTCCCGGCCGCGCACCGTGTTGAACACGTCGAAGTTGCGCATCCGCTTGCCCTGGAGCGCGCCGAGCTCCAGCCAGATCTGGTGCATCTCGTTGCCCGGCCCGCTGCCGAGCAGCCAGCTCACACAGCAGTCGAGGGTGAAGTCGCCCCGGTCCCAGGCCGTGCAGGAGCCGCCCGGGATCTCGTGCATCTCCAGCACCCTGCTGCGATAGCCGTTCATCTGGGCGTAGCAGCCGGTGGAGAGCCCGCCGAGCCCTCCGCCGACGATCAGCATGGTCCTTCTGGTCATTCGGCCACCGCCGCCTTCCCGGCGTCGCCCCGCTGTTCGAGTCGTGGCAGCCGGCCCAGCTTCCCGGGATGCCACGGCCCGGCACCCTCGCTCGGCCAGGCCCGGAACTCCCGGCCCAGCTCGTCGCAGAGGAACTGGACCGCGTACCGGCCGCTGGTCGCGGCCCGGATCAGGCCGCCCATCCCGGTCCACTGCCCGGCCATCGAGAAGCCGCTCAGCCCCGGCAGCCGCATCCGGTCCCGGTCCACCAGCGCGGTCGACACGTCGTCGGCCTCGGAGAACGCCTTCCAGGCCAGGATGCTGCCGTAGGTGTTGCCGGTGTACCGCTCCGTCGTCGCCGGCGTCGCCACGTCCACCAGCTCGATCCGCTCCTCGAGGCCCGGATGACGCTCGGCCAGGAAGCCCCGCAGGAAGTCGACGACCTCCTGCTTGCGCTCCCGGTACGCCCGCCGGTCCGCCTTCCGCAGATCCTGCCAGGACCGGTGGTCGGTGAAGTACGTGCAGTGCAGCACCGACTTCCCGGCCGGCGCGAAGCCGTCGGCGTAGTCGGACCGCCGCTGCACCACCAGACTGTGCTGGAGGCTCCCCGGCAGCGCCGCGCCCCGCTCCGGACCGAGGAGGTACGTGGTGCTGTGTGGCTCACCGGCGGGCAGCGGGCCGTCGATCCCGACGAACGCGGAGACCACTGCCGGGTACAGGTTGTCCGGCCGGTCCAGCAGCTCCGTGTACAGCCGCTCGGTGCGCGGGCTGCTCCACCGCCCCTCCAGCAGCCGGTCCAGCACCGTCGGCCCGTCGCAGGCGGCGATCACATGGTCGGCGAAGTGCTCCTGCCCGTCCCGCAGCCGTACGCCGACCGCCCGCCCGTCCTCGACGAGGATCCGCTCCACCCGGGCGCGGTAGCCGATGTGCCCGCCGAGCCCCGTGTACCGCTCCTCCACCGACCGGGCCAGACCCAGCGAACCGCCCTCCGGGAAGCCCGCGTTGCCGTTGAAGGCGCAGGACATCGTGAAGAGGAAGGGGAGCAGCGGGAAGCCGGTCAGCTCCTGGAGGAACATGTTCGGGAACGCCTGGCGCAGCAGCGGGTCCTCGAAGCGGTCCGCGAACCGGCGCATCGGCGTGGCCGCGGTGCGCCAGTACAGCCGGAACGCCGGCAGGATCGCGAGCAGCGTTCGCGCCTTCTCCGTCAGGGACTTCAGCGGCGGCGGCTTCAGCTCCCAGTGCGGGGCGAGCCCCGCGAAGCGCCTGAGGTCCCGGCAGAACGCCCGGATCAGGCGCTCGTCGCCGGGCGAGAGCTCCAGCAGGTGCCTCTGGAGCCGGTCCGGGTCGTTGTAGAACGTGACGGACCGGCCGTCCTCCGTCACCACCCGGTTGAACTGGTCGAAATGGGTGATCCGCTTCCCGTCCAGCGCCCCGAGCTCGCGCCACACGTCGTTCGCCCCGGTCCCGGGTGCCGTGCCGATCAGCCAGTCGATGCAGTAGTCGAAGAGGTAGCCCTGCCGAGCCCAGGCGGTGCAGCAGCCCCCTGGCAGCACGTGCTTCTCGAAGATCCGGCTCTCCAGCCCACTCATCTGCGCGTAGCAGCCGGCGGCCAGACCCGACATGCCCGCGCCGATGATGATCACCCGGGACCGCCCGCCGGGAGGCCGGGCCTCCCAACGGGGCCCGCCGTCACGCACGCCCATCCGCGGCACCTCCCGCCAGCAGCGCCCGGACCAGCTCCGCGTTCCCGTCGAGGAACGAGCCGTCGAGCATCTCGGCGTGCCGCCCGTGCCCCTCGCGTACGGTGCACCCGGCGGCGGTGACCCCGTGCCAGCCGCCGGGCTCGTCCGCCGCGAAGCGGAGCAGCTTGTCCTGGTCGGAGATCACCGCGATCGGCGCGCCGAGCACACCGAGCGACGGGTGAGCACCGCAGTGCGCCAGGTACTCGCGGGCCTGCTCCACGGTCTCCCGGGCGACGATCTCGGAACCGGTGTGCCGCCGCAGGTGCTCCGCGAGCTCCGCCTCGAACTCGGCCAGGTGCTCCTCGCCGAGGGTGACGGCCTCGGCGATCCGGTACGAGTCCATGATCAGCACGAGGTCCACCGCGCGGCCCCGCCGCTCCAGCTCCCCGGCGATCTCGAACGCGAGGTTGCCGCCGAGGGAGTAACCGAACAGCGTGTACGGCCCGCCCGGGTGCAGCTCCTCGGCCAGATCCGCGTACCGGGCCGCCTTGTCCGGACCCGACAGGTAGTTGAACGCGGCGAAGCGGTGCTCGGGCAGCCGCGCCGCGAGCTGCCGGTACACCAGCCCGTGCCCGCCCGCGGGCGGCAGGCAGAACACCGTCGCCGCCGGGTCCGCGCCCGGGTTGAACCACAGGTACGGCTCGGCGCCGGGCAGCCGCCCGGTGACGACGTCCTCCAGGGTGCGGGCCATGCCGTGCAGGGTGCTGGTCTGGAACAGCCGCCCGACCGGCACGGACGCGTTGAACTCGGTCCGCAGGTGGTGGATCAGCTCGATCAGCTTGATCGAACTGCCGCCCGCCTCGAAGAAGTCGTCCCGCAGCCCCGGCCGCTCCAGCCCGAGCAGCGACCGCCAGTGCGCCGCCATCCGCGTCTCGTACAGCGTCACCGGCGGTTCGTACCTCTCCGGTCCCGCCTCCGCGCGCGGCTCCGGCAGTGCGCCGAGATCGACCTTGCCGTTCGCGGTCAGCGGCAGCGCGGACAGCTCCGTGAAGTGCGCCGGGATCAGATACGTCGGCAGCTGCTCCGCGAGGTGGCGGCGCAGCTCCCGGGCGTCGGCCACCGCGCCCGGCGCGGGCACGCAGTAGGCGCACAGCACGTTCTCGCCCGTCTCGTCCCGCCGTACCGTCACGCACACCTGCGCCAGCTCGGGCCGGGCGGCCAGCCGCGCCTCGATCTCCCCGGTCTCCACCCGGTGGCCGCGCACCTTCACCTGCCCGTCGGCCCGCCCGAGGAGGTGCAGCACCCCCTCCGCGTCCCAGTGCCCGAGGTCCCCCGTCCGGTACAGCCGTACGGGTTCGCCGCCCGGTTCGAGGGTCACGAACCGCTCGACCGTCCGCTCCGGATCGCCCAGGTAGCGGTCGGCGACGCCGGCGCCGCCGATCCACAGCTCACCGGCCACCCCCGGCGGCACCGGCTCGCCGTGCCGGTCGAGGACGTACAGCTCGCTGTTGGGCAGCGGCCGGCCGACCGGCACCATCCGGCCCGGCTCCAGCCCCTCCGCCGGCCCCTCGTAGTAGGCGCTGTCGATGGTGGCCTCGGTCAGCCCGTACGAGTTGACCACCCGGGTCCCCGGCCCGCACAGCGCGACGAGCCTCCGGTGCTCGCCCGCCCGCCAGGCGTCCGAGCCGACGATCACCAGGCGCATGAACTCCAGGCCCAGCCCCTCCCGCTCGCAGTGCGCCAGCAGCCCGCGCGCCACCGACGGCACGAACTCGCCGCAGTCCACGCCCTCCGCGCGCATGGTCCGGTAGAGCCGCGCGGTGTCGAAGAGGAGGTCCCGGTCGACGAGGACCAGCGTCCCGCCCGAACACAGCGCCCGGACCAGGTCCCCGGTGAACACGTCGAAGGAGACGCCCGCCATCTGCAGGTGCACCCGGACGTCGGTGTCCAGCCGGTACTCCCGCTGCCAGGCGACGAACACCGAGGCCAGGTTGCGGTGGCTGACCCGCACTGCCTTGGGGCGGCCGGTGGAACCCGAGGTGTGGATCACGTATGCCGTCTGGTCGATGCCCACGGCCGGCTCCGGCCGCTCCTCGGTCCCCGGCCGGTCCAGCTCGTCGAGGGTGACCGGCCGTCCCGGCAGCCGGGCCGCCTGGCCCCGCCGCCCGTCGGTCAGAACCAGCGTGGCCCCGGCGTTCTCCATCAGCTCGGCCAGCCGCTCCGCCGGGTGGTCCGGGTCCAGCGGCAGATACGCGCCCCCGGCCCGCCACACCGCGAGCAGCGCGATCACCAGCTCCGGCGACTTCGCAAGACGCACCGCCACCACCGTCCCGGCGCCGACGCCGCGTTCGCGCAGCGAGGCCGCCACGCGCCGCGAGCGCTGGTCCAGCTCCCGGTAGCCGAGCCGCCGCCCGCCCGGCACGGACACCGCGACCGCCTCCGGGAACTGCGCGGCGATCTTCCCGATCAGCTCGTGCACCGGCACGTCGTGGTCGATCCGTCGGCCGACGCCGCCGAACCCGGTGACGATCCGCTCCCGTTCCCCGGCCCCCAGCATCGGCAGCCGTCCCGCCGGGCGCTCGCCCTCCGCGCGGGTCAGGCCGTCGAGGAGGTTCCGGTAGTGCGCGGCCATCCGACGCACCGTCGCCGCGTCGAACAGGTCGGTGTTGTACTTCAGCACGCAGTGGAAGCGCCCGTCGGACCGGTCCTCGTACGCGGACAGCGTGACATCGAACTGCCCCTCTTCCTCGGGGAGTTCGATGTACTCCAGTGTGTACCCGAAGCGCTCCACGGCCACCTTGTGGGTGAGCAGGATGAACATCGCCTGGAAGACCGCCGAGCGGCTCGGGTCGTGCTGGAGGCCCAACTGCTCCACGAGCAGCACGAACGGGTACTCCTGATTGTCGAGGCCCCCGAGGACCGTGTCCCGCACCCGGCCCAGCAGCTCGGCCACCGACGGCTCCCCGGCCAGGCTCACGTGCAGCGGCAGCGGATTGACGAAGTAGCCGTAGACGGAGGCGAACTCCTCCTCGGTGCGCCCGGTGACGGGGCTGCCGACCACGATCTCGTCCTGCCCCGACCAGCGGTGCAGCAGCAGGTAGTACGCGGTGAGCAGCACCGTGAACACGGTGACGTTGTGCTCCCGGGCCAGCGTCTGCACCCGGGCGCTGAGCTCGTCGTCGAGCTGGAAGAACTCGGAGGCGCCGTTGTCGGTCTGCACCGGCGGGCGCGGCCGGTCGGTGGGCAGATCGAGCGCCGGGACCTCCCGCGGCAGGTGCTCCCGCCAGTACTCCAGCATCCGCCGCGCCTCTGGCCCGGCCAGGAAGCGGTTCCGCCGGTTGAGGAAGTCCAGGTAGCGGGCCCGGACCGGGGCCAGCTCCGCCGGCTGGCCGGTGCGCAGCCCGTGGTAGACCTCGAACAGCTCCTCGATGAAGGTGAAGGTGGAGATCGCGTCCGAGACGATGTGGTGGACCGCCTTCATCAGCACCCAGCGGTCCGGGGCCCGCCGGAACAGCCGCAGCCGCACCAGAGGATCCCGCTCCAGGTCGTACGGCCTGCGGTACTCCGCTACCAGCCGGGCGCGGACCTCGTCCCAGGGCAGCCCGGACACATCGAGAAGACCGGTGTCGGCGATGGCCTCGGGCCGCACCCGCTGGACCGGACGCCTGTCCTCGGTGGTGATGTTGACGCGCAGGCTCGGATGCCGGGCGATCAGCGTCCGGAAGGCATCGAACAGCAGCTCCGGGTCGAGCTCCGCGCGCACCTCCACCGCGCCGCCGATGTTGTACGCGAAGCCGTCCGGGTTGAGCTGCCGGAGGAACCACAGGGCCTGCTGGTTGTGGGTGAGTGGGTAGCATGCCTCGTCGGTGAACAACTCCACCGCCGTCTCCGCCGCCGGACCCCCGGCCGCCGCGAGCCTGGTCAGCCCCGCGTGCAGCCGCTCGGTCAGCTCACTCACCGGCCCATTGCTGAGCAGCGCCACCACCGGCAGCGAGACCCCCAGCTCGGTGTGGGTCCGGGCCCGCAGCTCCATGGCGAGCAGCGAGTCCAGACCGAGCGAGCCGAGCCGGGCGTCCGCGTCGACCAGCTCCGGCCGCACCCGCAGCACACCCGCCGCAAGGGCCGCGAACCGCTCGGCCACCAACGCCGTACGCGCCGCCTCGTCGGCGGCGCGGAACGCGTCGAGCAGACTGCCGCCCTGCCCCGCCGGGACCTCCCGCGCCGCCGCGGCGGCGAGCGCCGACACCAGCGGCGGCGGGGTGGGATACCAGGACAGGAACACCGGCCAGTCCACCACCGCGGCCACCAGCAACTGGGCCCGGTCCTGCCCGATCACCCGCTCCAGGACCGCCATGCCCGCCTCCGGCGCCAGCGAGCTCATCCCGCGCGCGTCCCGGTAGTGGGCGACCAGCCCGAGCTCCTCGATCATGCCGGTGGCCCACGGCCCCCAGTCCAGGCTGAGCGCGGGTAGACCGAGCGCCCGGCGGTGATGGGCGAGCGCGTCCAGGAACGCGTTCCCGGCCGCGTAGTTGACCTGACCGGCCGTGGTCAGCAGCGAGGCGACCGACGCGAACAGTACGAAGTGCTCGACCGGCTCGTCGCGCAGCAGCCGGTGCAGCAGGTACCCGCCGTGCACCTTCGGCCCGTAGCCCGCGTCGAACGCTTCGCGGTCCAACGACGGCAGCAGGACGTCCCGCACCTGTCCCGCGAGGTGGAACACGCCCCGCACCGGCGGCAGACCGGCGACCCGACGCCCGGCCAGCCAGCCCTCCATGGCCGCCGCGTCGGTCACGTCTACCGCGGCGACCAGCACCTCTGCGCCGAGCGCTTCGAGCTCGCGCAGGAACGCGACCCGCCGCCCCTCGGGGCCGCCCGGATCGAGCCCCCGCCACGCGCCGCGCTCCGGCACGCCGGTGCGGCCGAGCAGGACAAGGCGCCGGGCCCCGCGCCGTACCAGGGTGCGGCAGAGCAGCCGCCCCAGCGCCCCGAACGCGCCCGTGACCAGATAGGCGCCGTCCGCGCGCAGCCGCAGCGGCAGCGGACGGGTCAGCCCCGCGGGCGGACGCAGCCGGCTGAGGTGCCGCCGCCCGGACCGCAGCGCGATCTCGCCCTCGCCGTCGTCCGCCGTGAGCGCGCGCAGCAGCACCTCGGCCTCGCCGGGACCCCCGGCCGGGTCGAGATCGATCAGTTTGCCGCTGTGACCGGTGAGCTCCTGCTGCCACAGCACCCGGCCGATGCCCCAGGCGGGCGCGCCGAACGGCTCCACCGGCTCGCCCGGCACCACCGCCTGGGCGCCCCGGGTGACGATGTGCAGGCGCCCCTCCGGGCACGCCTCGGGCAGCACCTGGGCGAGCAGGACGAGCGAGTAGCCGCCGACCGTGCCGATCCCGTCGAGGTCCGCCGCGCCGACCGTGTCCAGCGGGGGCAGATCGAGGTTCCACAGATGCACCACGGCTCCGAACCCCGGCCCGAGTTCGTCGAACAGCCTGCGCAGATCGGCCGCCGAATCGGGTCGCACGGTCATGTGCCGGGCCCCGCTTCGGTATCGGCTGCCCGGGCGGACCAGCCGGCACCGCCCGCCGCGCGCCACGACCGCCTCGGCCATCCGCGCGCCGAGCCCGCCCTCGTCGGCGAAGACCACCAGGTCGGGCGCGGGGGAGCCGTCGGGACCGTCCCCGGTCCCCTCGGCGGTCCCGCCGTCCTCCGGCGCCTCGGTGAGCGTCTCCTCCCAGACCACCTCGGCCAGCCAGCCGTCGATGGTGCCGAGCTTCACCGAGGAGGCCACCCGGTCCACCGCCGCCGCGCGGAAGCCGCTGATCCGGCCGAGCGGCGTCCCGTCCTCGGCGTACAGGGCGAGGTCGCCGACCAGTTCCTCGTCGCTCTCCGCGGTCACCGTCGCGTGCGCCCACAGGGCCCGGTCGCCGACCGCGTCCAGCCGCAGCTCCGCGATGCCGACGGGCAGCCGGATCCCAGCGGACCGGCCGTCGTTCGGCGTCATCGCGGTGAGCATGGTCTGGAAGCAGGCGTCCAGGAGCACGGGGTGCACATGGCAGTCCGCGGCCCCGTCGCCCATGCCCGGGGTGGGCCGGATCAGCGACAGCGCCTCGCCGGGCGCCGTCCACACCTCGTCGATCGCCCGGAACGCCGGGCCGTAGTGGTAGCCGAGCGCCGCCAGCTCGCCGTAGCACGCCTCCCGGTCGAGCCGACGCCCCGCCCGCGCCCGTACCGCGTCCGTGTCCAGCGGTTCCGCGAGCCGGCGTGGCTGCCCGGTGCGGACGACCCCGCTCGCGTGGACCGTACGGTCCGGAGCCCCGGTCCCGGAACCGGCGAGGGAGGCGATGGTGAACCCGGCCTCCTCCGGCGCGAAGGCCAGCTGGACGGTCGTCGCCTCGCCGTCGGGCAGGAACAGGGCCCGGGAGAACTCGACGTCGGCCAGGGTCGCCGTGTCGCCGCCGGTCAGCGCCCGGACCGTCTGCGCGGCCATCTCCAGGTACCCGGCGGCCGGGAAGACCGTGCTGTCCTCGATCCGGTGGTCGGCCAGGTACGGCAGCCGCTCGGTGTCCAGGCGGCTCGCCCAGGTCGGCTGCAGCGCGGAGGTCCGCCGGCCGAGCAGCGGGTGGTCCAGCCGGCCGAGCCGGATCTGCTCCACCGGCGCGGGCTCCACCCAGTACCGCTCCCGCTGCCACGGATAGCCCGGCAGCGGCACCGGCCGCCCCACGGGCTGGAGCACCGACCAGTCCACGTCGACGCCCAGCGTGTACAGCTCCGCGAGGGAGCGGGCGAACCGCTCGGGCTCGTCCTCCCGGCGCCGGATCGACGGCAGCGTCACCCCCTCGACGGCCCGGCCCTCCAGGCACTCCCGGATCGAGTGGCCGAGCACCGGGTGCGGACCGATCTCCAGGAACAGCGTGTACCCGCCGTCGACCAGCCGGTCGACCGCGGCACGGAACCGGACGGGCCGCCGGACGTTCTCCCACCAGTACGCGGCGTCCAGCTCCGGCCCCCGCGCACGCCCCTCGCGGGCGGTCAGATACAGCGGGAGACCGGCGGCGCGCGGCGCGATCCCGGCCAGCGCCTCGTGCAGCTCGGCCTCGATCGGGTCCATCCGCACGCTGTGGTACGGCACTTCGACGTCGAGGAACCGGGCGAAGACCTGCTCCCGCTCCAGCCGCCCGGCGAGCTCCCCGAGGGTGTCCCGGTCCCCGGACAGCGTCACCGACGCCGGGCTGTTCACGGCGGCGACCGACACGTGGTCCCGGTACGGGCGGACCAGCCGCTCGGCCTCCTCCTCGGACAGGTTCGCCGCCAGCATCACGCCGGTGCCCGCGAGCCGGTGCTGGAGGGCGCTGCGCGCCAGCGCGATCCGGACGGCGTCCTCCAGGCCGTACACCCCGGCCTGGTGGAAGGCCGCGATCTCGCCGGTGCTGTGCCCGACGACGGCGTCCGGCCGCACCCCGTGGTGTTCCCACAGCGCCGCGAGCCCCGCCTGGACGGCGAAGTTGGCGGGCTGGGCGAGCCAGGTCTCGGCCATCCGGGACTCCGCCTCGGGCCGGGTCAGCTCGTCGAGCAGCGACCAGCCCGCCTGGCGCCGGACCTCCCGGTCGCAGCGCTCGACCGCCTCCCGGAACACGGGCTCGGCGTCCAGGAGCTCGCGCCCCATGCCCCACCACTGCGGCCCCATGCCGGTGAACACCCACACCAGCCGCTGCGCCCCGGGCTCCCGGAGGCGGCCCCGCACGGCCCGGGGGTGCTGCTCCCCGCGCTCGCAGGCGGCCAGTACCTCGTCGAGGGAGCCGGGCGGGCCGAGGGGGGAGTGGACGACGGCGAGGCGCTCCTCGAAGTGCTGGCGGCGGTGGGCCAGGGTGTGCCCGAGGTCCGCGAGGGGCACTCCGGCGGCAAGTTCGCGGCGGACGCCCGCGGCCAGTTCGGCCGGGCCCGACGCGTGCCGGGCGCTCAGCGGGAGGACCGAGCGGGCGGGCGTCCGGGCCGTCGCGCGCGGCTCCTCCGGCGGGCGGGGCGCCGCCTCCTCCAGCAGGACGTGGGCGTTGGTGCCGCCGAAACCGAAGGAGTTGACGCCTGCCCGCGCGGGTCCCTCGTGCTCCGGCCAGTCGACCGGTGCGGTCGGGATCTCGAAGGGCAGCGCGGCGAAGTCGATGGCGGGGTTGGGCTGTTCGAGGTTCAGGTGCGGTGGGATGCGGCGGTGCCGGAGGGCCAGCGCCGTCTTGATCAGGCCCGCGACGCCGGCGGCGGCCTCCGTGTGCCCGATGTTGGTCTTGACCGAGCCGACGTAGCACCGCGCCCCGGGTGCCCGGCCCTGCGCCAGCACCCGGCCCAGCGCGCGCGCTTCGATCGGGTCGCCGACGGGGGTGGAGGTGCCGTGCGCCTCGACGTACTGGAGGCTGCCCGGTGTCACTCCCGCCTCGGCGCAGACCCGCTCGATGAGCGTGGCCTGGGCGTCGGCGCTGGGCACGGTGATGCCGTTGGTGCGTCCGTCCTGGTTCACCCCGCTGCCGATCACCACGGCGTGCACCGGGTCGCCGTCGCGCAGCGCGTCCGAGAGGCGCTTGAGCGCCACGACGCCGACGCCCTCGGCCCGTACGTAGCCGTCGGCGGAGGCGTCGAAGGCGCGGGAGCGTCCGTCGGGGGAGAGGAAGCCGCCCTTGGTCTCGGCGATGGTGTACTGCGGCGCGAGGTGCAGCAGGGTACCTCCGGCCAGGGCGAGTTCGCTCTCGCCGCGCTGCAGGCTCTGGCAGGCCAGGTGGACCGCGACCAGGGAAGAGCTGCACGCCGTGTCGATCGAGACGCTGGGGCCGCGGAAGTCGAGGCAGTGCGAGATGCGGTTCGAGACCATCGTCATCATCGTGCCGGTCGCGGTGTGCGCGGCCAGCGTCTCGAAGCCGAGGTCGGCGAACTGCAGGATCTTGTAGTCCAGGGTGAAGGCGCCGATGAAGACGCCGACGTCCCGCCCGGCCAGTTCGGCGGGCCGCTGCCCGCCGTCCTCCAGCGCCTCCCAGGACACCTCCAGGAGCTTGCGCTGCTGCGGGTCCATGTGCTCGGCCTCGCGCGGGCTGATCCCGAAGAAGTGGGGGTCGAACTCGTCGAAGCCGTCGATGTAGCCGCCCCGGCCGCCGGTCAGCCGGCCCGGCTTGGCCCGGTCGCGGCTGCCGAGGGTCGTGGTGTCGTACCGGTCCGCCGGGGTGGGGACGAGACAGTCCCGGCCTTCGATCAGATTGCGCCAGAAGGACCGGTGGTCACCCGCGTGTCCGGGGAGCCGGCAGCCGATGCCGATGATGGCGACCTTGTCGCGGTGGGCGGCGCTGGGTGAGTCCGTCATGGTCCAATCCGGTGGAGACGACGCCTCGGTACGGGCCGGGCGGGGGCGTATGGGGGCACGACGCCGGTACGGCGCGGGACTGCGCGGTACGGGGCGGGGAGGTCGCGGTACGGAGCGGGTGTGCGCGGTACGGGGGACTACGCGGTGTGGGGCGGGCGGCGCACGGGGTGGAGCAGGCTGGCGACGATCGAGCCGGTCTCCGGGAACGTGGCGGGGTCCTTGACACCGACGATCGCCGGGCGGCGGTCCGGTCGCCAGGTGAAACTGCCGAAGAGGCGGTCCCAGACCGAGAGGTCCACGCCGAAGTGACCGGCCTCGGCCAGGTCGGCACTGTGGTGCAGCCGGTGTTGCTCGGGGCTGGCCAGGACGTGGTGGAGCGGACCGAGTCGGACGTCCACGTTCGCGTGCACGAAATAGCCTTGGACAAGGGTGAAGAGCGCCACCGCGAAAAGGCAGTCGGCGGAGAATCCGAGAAATCCCAGTGTCAATTGGACCGTGCCCTGTTTGAAGGCGACATCCAGTAGGTGGTTGACGCCGTTATTGGCGACGTTCACTTTTCCCGGGACGTGATGAATTCCGTGTACCTTCCACAGCCACCGATTGGAATGCGCCCAGCGGTGGGCGAGGTAGCCGGTCAGTGAGGAGGCCAGCAGTGCGAGGGGCACCTCGGCCCCGAGCGCGAGCCCCGGTCCCGTGACGGGGGTCGCGGCCAGAACGGCCGCGACGACCGACTGGCCGAGCACGGCGCCGGCCATGGTGAACCCGAAATAGGCTGCGTACCAGCACAGTTCCCGGCCGCTCGGGTGCCAGTCGGTCCGGTGCGGGATCAGCCGCTCCAGCGCCGCGAGATAGACGATGGTGCCGATCAGGAAGAGCTGGACGGCCCGGCCCCGGTCCCAGTCGAAGCGCAGAACCGAGGTGAAGAGCCAGACTGCGGACAGGAGCAGAATCGGGTACGCGGCATAACGGAGACACTCGCGGGCGCACGCGCCGGTGGTCCACGCATTCGCCGGCAGCGACCCCGTATCGGGTCGATCTTCCATGCGGAGAATCTCCATCACATCCGAATATCTCCATCACATCCGAATAGGGAGTTCGCAGAGTAGCAGCGGACGTGAGGGGCCGTGAATGAGTGAACGGCGTTTTTTGGCCAGCGAGGTAAGGGGGGCGCACGAGGGTAATTTATAAGAAGAAATTCTTTTCATTGTTCGGTGCCCGTGGGGCGAGGTGGAGGGCACGGGGTGCCAGTGACCGGAAGTAACGATTCCGCACTCGCGTGGGCGGCGCCGGCCATGCCGGTCGCCACCCGCGTAGAGAGCGGTGACCGCGGGGTCCCGGGCCCGGCGGATATGCCCGAAACCATCGCCCCGTGGCAGCGCGTGTGGGGCCACGGGCGGAACACGAGCCGTACAACTCGGGCGGCCGGACCGCACAGGAGCCCGCAAGGAGAGAATTGCCCGGGTATACAGGCCCACCCAACCTGGCGGCCCGTCAACGTTGCAGGCGATCGAACAAGGGACGATCCCCGGCCGCCGGAGACTCCCGTGTGGGAACCGTCCAGAGAGCACGGGTTTCACGCCCTGCGACACTTCTACGCCTCCGAGCAGCTGGAGGCCGGCGAATCGGTGCTCTCCCTGACGCGGTGGCTCGGCCACACCGCCCCGGGGTTTACCGTGAGAAAGTACGCCCACTTCCTGCCCAGGGCCGGATCCCGCGGTAGCGGCGCCATCGACGCCGTGTTCGGTGAGACCCGGCCGGGGCTGCTGAGGCCAGAAAGCCCGCGAAAGTCCCACAGAGGTCCCACAGGTGCGCCGCACCCTCTGCCCACCACCGCCCTGACCTGCACCTATTTACGCGTCAGAGGGGGTGCGGCGGTGCTGTTGCGTCAGATGTCCCGGAAGATCTCGATCTGCGCCCCGATCGAGTTCAGCCGCTCCGCCAGGTCCTCGTAGCCGCGGTTGATCACGTACACGTTGCGCAGCACCGACGTGCCCTCCGCCGCCATCATCGCCAGCAGCACGACCACCGCGGGACGCAGGGCCGGCGGGCACATCATCTCGGCGGCCCGCCAGCGCGTCGGGCCCTCGACCAACACCCGGTGCGGGTCGAGGAGTTGGAGCCGCCCGCCGAGCCGGTTGAGGTCCGTCAGGTAGATCGCGCGGTTGTCGTAGACCCAGTCGTGGATGAGGGTCTTGCCCTGTGCGACGGCCGCGATGGCCGCGAAGAACGGGACGTTGTCGATGTTCAGACCGGGGAACGGCATCGGGTGGATCTTGTCGATCGGCGCCTCCAGCTTGGAGGGCCGGACCGTGAGGTCCACCAGCCGGGTGCGGCCGTTGTCGGCCGCGTACTCGGGCGTGCGGTCGTGATCGAGGCCCATCTCCTCCAGGACCGCCAGCTCGATCTCCAGGAACTCGATGGGCACCCGGCGCACCGTCAGCTCCGACTCGGTGACGACGGCGGCGGCCAGCAGGCTCATCGCCTCGACCGGGTCCTCGGAGGGCGAGTAGTCCACGTCGACGTCGATGTTCCGCACGCCGTGCACGGTGAGCGTGGTGGTGCCGATGCCCTCGACCCGGACCCCGAGTGCCTCCAGGAAGAAACACAGGTCCTGGACCATGTAGTTGGAAGACGCGTTGCGGATGACGGTTACACCGTCATACCGGGCGGCCGCCAGCAGCGCGTTTTCGGTAACCGTGTCCCCGCGCTCGGTCAGCACGATCGGCCGGTCCGGGCGGACGGCGCGGTTGACGACGGCGTGGTACTGCCCCTCCGTCGCCGCGACCTCGAGCCCGAACCGGCGCAGCGCGATCATGTGCGGCTCGATGGTCCGCGTGCCCAGGTCGCAGCCGCCGGCGTACGGCAGCTTGAAGTGGTTCATGCGGTGCAGCAGCGGACCGAGGAACATGATGATCGAACGGGTGCGCACGGCGGCCTCGGCGTCGATGGCCGCCATGTCCAGCTCGGCCGGCGGCACGATCTCCAGATCGACGCCGTCGTTGATCCAACGCGTCCGTACGCCGATGGAGTTGAGGACCTCGAGCAGGCGGTAGACCTCCTCGATACGGGCGACCCGGCGCAGCACCGTGCGCCCCTGGTTGAGCAGCGAGGCGCACAGCAGGGCCACGCACGCGTTCTTGCTGGTCTTCACGTCGATCGCGCCGGACAGCCGACGGCCGCCCACCACACGCAGGTGCATCGGTCCCGCGTACCCCAGAGAGACGATTTCACTGTCCAGGGCTTCACCGATTCGAGCGATCATCTCAAGGCTGATGTTTTGGTTGCCCCGCTCGATGCGGTTGACGGCGCTCTGGCTGGTTCCGAGCGCCTCGGCCAGCTGCGCCTGTGTCCAGCCCCGATGCTGTCGGGCGTCACGGATGAGCTTGCCGATGCGTACGAGGTAGTCGTCTGCCATGAGGCTGAGGTTATCTCAGATATGAGATTGCGCCTCTCGGGGGGTCCGTTCGGGTGACGTCCCGTCAACGCCGCCTGGCGTTACGGGTGCGACGCCATCCGAAAGGTCCGGGCAAATCGACCGATGTCGTACGACGTCCGGTGCTGCTGTGCGTATGGCGCGGGCCGTGCCGTCCGCCGCCCGTGGTGATCGACCATGACCGTCGGCCGATGTTCAGCCGCACGCCGGGGAGGATGCGGAAACTCTTGCGGAAGGTGAGAGGCATCGGGCTTCCTTCGTCGGGGAGGGTCGGGGGAAGTCGCGGGCGGGTCGTCGTCGAGGTGTCCAGCGGCAGTGGCGACACTCTTCGGCCGACGTGAGCCCGTCCGCTCTCGTCTCGGTTACCCCGACTCGGCGGGTCCATGGCGCCCCGGATGACACCGGGACGGCGCGCCGATGTGAGCGCGCGGCGGTTCATCGCGAACGCTTGCCCGTCCCGGACGGAGCGTGGAATCAGGCTTTCGCCGGGAGTGGCAGCGAGCCCGGGCATGACCATTCAGCCCTCGTGTACTAGAGTTATCTCGACATCGAGATATCTGCCGAGGCGCACCGCAGCCGCCACCCCGGTAAGGGTTACCTAACTTAGCCTGACCTCAGCGGATCGGCCAAGCCCGTGTGACGGCAGGATGCGGTGGTACGCGCACATCAATGAAGGAGACTGTCGTGTCGGCGAACAGCTTCGACGCCCGTAGCACGCTCAGCGTGGGCGACGAGTCGTACGAGATCTTCCGGCTGGACAAGGTGGAAGGCTCGGCTCGCCTTCCGTACAGCCTGAAGGTGCTGCTGGAGAACCTGCTCCGTACCGAGGACGGCGCGAACATCACCGCCGACCACATCCGGTCCCTCGGCGGCTGGGACTCGCAGGCGCAGCCCAGCCAGGAGATCCAGTTCACGCCGGCCCGCGTGATCATGCAGGACTTCACCGGCGTTCCCTGTGTTGTGGACCTCGCCACCATGCGTGAGGCCGTCAAGGCCCTCGGCGGCGACCCGGACAAGGTCAACCCGCTCTCGCCGGCCGAGATGGTCATCGACCACTCCGTCATCGCCGACAAGTTCGGCACGCACGAGGCCTTCGCGCAGAACGTCGAGCTGGAGTACGGCCGCAACCGCGAGCGCTACCAGTTCCTGCGCTGGGGTCAGACCGCGTTCGACGACTTCAAGGTCGTCCCGCCGGGCACCGGCATCGTCCACCAGGTCAACATCGAGCACCTGGCGCGCACGGTCATGGTCCGAGGCGGCCAGGCGTACCCCGACACCCTCGTCGGCACCGACTCGCACACCACCATGGTCAACGGCCTCGGCGTCCTCGGCTGGGGCGTCGGCGGCATCGAGGCCGAGGCGGCGATGCTCGGGCAACCGGTTTCGATGCTCATTCCGCGCGTCGTCGGCTTCAAGCTCACCGGTGAGCTCACCCCCGGCACCACCGCCACCGACCTCGTGCTGACGATCACCGAGATGCTCCGCAAGCACGGCGTGGTCGGCAAGTTCGTCGAGTTCTACGGCGAGGGCGTGGCCGCAACCTCCCTCGCCAACCGCGCCACCATCGGCAACATGTCGCCGGAGTTCGGCTCCACCGCCGCGGTCTTCCCGATCGACGGCGAGACCATCAAGTACCTCAAGCTCACCGGCCGCTCCGAGCAGCAGCTCGCGCTCGTCGAGACGTACGCCAAGGAGCAGGGTCTCTGGCTGGACCCGGCCGCCGAGCCGGACTTCTCCGAGAAGCTGGAGCTGGACCTGTCGACGGTCGTCCCGTCGATCGCCGGCCCGAAGCGTCCGCAGGACCGTATCGTCCTCGCCAACGCCGCCGAGCAGTTCAAGAGCGACGTCCGCAACTACGTCGCCGACGACGACGAGGCGGGCAAGGAGTCCTTCCCGGCCTCCGACTCCCCGGCCGCCAGCAACGGTGTCCCGACCAACCCGGTCACGGTCACGGCCCCCGACGGCTCGACCTACGAGATCGACCACGGTGCGGTGACGGTCGCGGCCATCACCTCCTGCACCAACACCTCGAACCCGTACGTCATGGTCGCCGCCGCGCTCGTCGCGAAGAAGGCCGTGGAGAAGGGCCTGACCCGCAAGCCCTGGGTCAAGACCACCCTCGCCCCGGGCTCGAAGGTCGTGACCGATTACTTCGACAAGGCGGGACTCACCCCGTACCTCGACAAGGTCGGCTTCAACCTCGTCGGCTACGGCTGCACCACCTGCATCGGCAACTCCGGCCCGCTGCCGGAGGAGGTCTCCAAGGCCGTCAACGACCACGACCTGGCCGTGACCTCGGTCCTCTCGGGCAACCGCAACTTCGAGGGCCGGATCAACCCCGACGTCAAGATGAACTACCTGGCGTCCCCGCCGCTGGTCGTCGCGTACGCCCTCGCGGGCTCCATGAAGGTGGACGTCACGCGCGACGCCCTGGGCACGGACCAGGAGGGCAAGCCGGTCTTCCTGGCCGACATCTGGCCCTCCGAGGCCGAGGTCAACGACGTCGTGGCGAACGCCATCGGCGAGGACATGTTCAGCAAGTCCTACCAGGACGTCTTCGCGGGCGACGCCCAGTGGCAGGCCCTGTCGATCCCCGAGGGCAACACCTTCGAGTGGGACCCGCAGTCGACGTACGTCCGCAAGCCCCCGTACTTCGACGGCATGACGATGGAGACCACCCCGGTCTCGGACATCGCCGGCGCCCGCGTCCTCGCCAAGCTGGGCGACTCGGTCACCACCGACCACATCTCCCCGGCCGGTGCGATCAAGGCCGACACGCCCGGTGGCAAGTACCTCACCGAGCACGGTGTCGAGCGTCGTGACTTCAACTCGTACGGTTCCCGCCGTGGCAACCACGAGGTCATGATCCGCGGTACGTTCGCCAACATCCGCCTGCGCAACCAGATCGCGCCGGGCACCGAGGGCGGCTACACCCGCGACTTCACCCAGGCCGACGCGCCCGTGTCGTTCATCTACGACGCCTCGCGCAACTACATCGAGCAGGGCGTCCCGCTGGTCATCCTGGCCGGCAAGGAGTACGGCTCCGGCTCGTCCCGCGACTGGGCCGCCAAGGGCACCGCCCTCCTCGGCGTCAAGGCCGTCATCACCGAGTCGTACGAGCGCATCCACCGGTCGAACCTCATCGGCATGGGCGTGCTCCCGCTCCAGTACCCGGAGGGTGCGAACGCCGAGTCCCTCGGCCTCACCGGCGAGGAGACCTTCTCCATCACGGGCGTCACCGAGCTCAACGACGGCACCACCCCGCGCACCGTCAAGGTCACCACCGACACGGGCGTCGAGTTCGACGCGGTCGTCCGCATCGACACCCCCGGTGAGGCCGACTACTACCGCAACGGCGGCATCATGCAGTACGTGCTGCGCAACCTGATCCGCAAGTAGTCGATCCGGTACGGCAGTCGGGCCGCACTCCCGGTGACGGGGGTGCGGCCCTTCGCGTGCCCGTACCTCTACACCCCGGCTACACCCAGCCCAGCTGAGCGGCCCGCACCCCCAGCTGGAACCGGCTCGCCGCCCCCAGCCGGTCCTGCAACTCGCTCACCCGTCGCCGCAGCGTCCTGAGGCTCACCCCCAGATGCCGGGCCACCGCCTCGTCCTTCATCCCGGCCGCCAGCAGCCGCGCCAACGTCCGCTCGCCCTCGGAGAGTTCCCCCTCGCCGACGCCCTGGCCGAGTGGCGTCGCCTGCTGCCAGGCCAGGTCGAAGAGCTTCTGCAGCGCATCGGTCACCGCCGAGTGCCGGACGACCACGGAGCAGTAGCCGCCCGCCTCGACCGAGGTCAGCGGAAGCATCGCCCGACGCCCGTCGACCAGCAGCAACTTGACCGGAACCGAGGGCAACACCCGAGCCTGCTCGCCGAGTTCGACCATCTTCCAGGCGTGGAAGAGGACGTCGGGATCCTCCAGGGCGGTCGCCGCGTACACCGTGCGGTACACGATCCCGCGGCTGAGCAGATCGGACTGAAGGTCCAACTGCGGGGTGCGCGGGGCCAGATACGGGGGAGTGTCGAACACACACACCTCGCGCTCGGCCCGCGCGTACAGCTCCTCCAGCCGGGCCGAGTTGGCGCCCTCACCGGAGACCACCTCGACCAGCCGGGACGGGTCCTCTCTGAGCAGCCCCGCCTCGTACGAGGTCGCCATCTCCTCGGCGGTGGCGGCGAGCAGTTCGGACTCCGTCTCCCGCTGCCGGATCAGCGCGCGGATCGCCACCCGCGGGTCGACCGCGCGTAACCCGCCCATGGAGTCCGGCGGTTGCAGCAGACCGAGCGCGAGCAGCCGGTTGCAGGACTCGCGGACCCGGCCCGGAGCGGCGCCGGTCAGCAGCGCCCAGCCGGCCGCGCCCGCATCGGGTTGATGGAGGACCGACTGGTACACCACCTCGTCGAAAGCGGAGACCCCCACCGCGGCCCAGGGGCTCGCGGCAGGGGTCCGCCCCGCAGTGCCATATGCCGTGTTAACCATGACTCGGCACGCTAGAGGATCCTTGTTAAGACCGAGACACAGGCGACGGGAGTTGCTTCAGTAGTTACTTCAGGCCGAACGCCCGCAGCACGGTCTGGTCGATCCCGTTGCCGTGCCGGTCGGCGGCCCGCACCCGCAGCGACACCGTCTCGGCGCCCTTGGCGGCCTTGAACCGCGCTGTGCCGTTCTTGACCTTCACTTCCTTCCAGGAGGCGCCGTCGTCGTAGGAGACCCAGGCCTTCAGGCTGCGCGCCTTCACACTCCCCAGCTGGTCTGAGACCGGCAGCGCGACCTCCAACTCCCCCTTGCGCTCGGCCCGGTTGAGAAGGTCGAGGCCCTTCGGGGCGATACCGACGGTGAGCAGCGGCAGCGCCGTCGAGGCCTCGGTGCGCGCCGAGGCGAAGGTCCACTCGGAGTGCGTACTGGTGGAGTACTTCGCCCAGGCCGCCCGGCGCTGCACATCCAGCTCGAAGCGGTACGAGGCCTTGCCCGCCGGGACATCGAAGATGCCGTACCCGCCGAACGTCGAGTCGCCGACCAACTGCCCGTCCGCGTAGAGCCTGCCCTTCGCGGTGTTGTCGGCGCCGTCGATGTACCCGTAGTGGCCCGGTGTGGAGTCGGTCAACTCCGCCACCGACATGGTGAGTTTGTCGCCGGTGCGCTCGGAGAGGCCGTACTCCTCACTGGTTCCGGGGCGGACGACCTGGCGCAGCCAGTTCTCCGTGGTCTTCTCCGTGCCGGCCTTGGTGAAGGTCTGCAGCGGGCTCCACTGGCCCCTGAACGTATTCCAGTTGGGATAGACGACGTGCCAGGTACGGGTGTCGGGGTCGACGTAGTAGTACTCGTCGCGCTCCGTGCCCAGCTGTGTGTACACGCTGCTCTCGATGGCGAAGAGCTGCCAGGGACGGTAGGTGTACAGGGTGTCCGCGCCGATCTCGCCGGCCGTAGCCCCGTAGTAACGGGCGTGTCGCTTCACCGTGTTGGTCTTGTCCAGCCTGTACGTCTGGTCCGCGGAGATGGAACCGCTCTGCGCGACGAGCAGGTTGTAGACGTACGGACTGACCGGCGTGCCGCTCAGCTTCAGCGTGACCTTCTTGCCGGTCTTCAGCAGGCCGGTGAGTTTCGCGCCCTCCTCGCCGGTGGCGATCATCACCGGGACGGTGGTCGCGCGGTCCACGGCCTCGATCCAGAAACCGGGCTTGTCGCGGTACACGATGAGGTAACCCGCCCCGGCCTTGGTCGCGTTGTCCAGAGCGCTCTGTGCGCGGTCCGTGGCGCCGACCCTGACCACCGCGACCTTGCCCTTGACGTCGAGCCCCGCGAAGTCGGCCTCGGTACCGCCGCCCGCGTCCACCGCCTGGACCTTGTGGTCACCGCTGATCTTCAACGGGAAGTCGTTGTACGTCTGCGAGTAGTAGAGCGAGGACAGCTCGGACTTCTCCGGGCTGGTGACGCTCGCCGTCAACTCCTTCGCGTACAGCCGGAACTTGGCGGAGAACTCCAGGGTGCCCTCGGTGACCTGCTCGGTCGGCGCGACATAGACGTGGTCCGTCCAGAAGCCCTGGCTGTAGGTGAGCCCCCAGGCGCTGCCCGGCCCCTCGCGGTGCCAGTTGGTGCTGAAGCCCTGGAACTCGGAGTCCTGCTTCGTCTTCGGCTTGATCTCCACGGCCTTGCGGGCGTCGAGAACGACCTCGGTGTCCCCGTCGACCTTGATCTCGGGGTTGCCGACGATCGAGGTGCCGACGGTCGCCCCGCCCGCGTCGCGGTCCGGGATCCAGGTCGCTATCGAGTAGGTGCCGGCCGGCACCTGCCAGGTCCAGCCGGTGCCGAGGAAGCCGTAGTCGTTGGGGTAGGCGCCGTTCAGCTCCTGGAGCGTGTAGAGCGACGCGGCGGTGGACGGCCTGCCCTGCCGGTCGACGAGCGAGACCTTGAGGTCGAACGTCTTCGGGGCCTTCTTGAAGCCGACGCCCGTGGTGACCTGGACGCCGTCGGCGGTCGCCGTGATGTGGCCCGTGTACCGGCCCTCGGCCTCCTTCGCCGGGTCGACGCCGACCGGGACGGTGGCGGTGCCCCGCGCGGGCACGGTCAGCGCGCCGGTGCCCAGCGTGACGTCGGCGAGGGACGACGAGATCTTCAACTCCACTGCTTTGTCAGTGGTGTTGGTGTAGGTGATGTCCTTGGTGACGACCCCGGTGTCGCCGTCCTCGAACTTGCCGAAGCTCAGCGCCGAGGTCGCGAAGACGTTCTGCCCGACCGCCCGGACGACATCGACCCGGCCGTCGCCCTGCTCGAACACGGAGTTGTCGGCGTTCGTCTTCGCTGTGCTGGCCAGGGACTGCTTGATCTGCTCGCCCGTCCAGTCCGGATGGGCCTGCGCGACCAGCGCCGCCGCACCCGCGACATGCGGGGTCGCCATCGAAGTACCGTTCGCCGTCGTGTAGTTGGCGTCGACCGGCGTGCCCATGGTGGTGCCCGCGGCACGGGCCGCCGTGATGCTCACGCCCGGCGCGGTGATCTCCGGCTTGACCGCGAAGTCACCGGGGCGCGGGCCTCGGCTGGAGAACGCGGCCAGCTTGTCGGACTTGTCGACCGCGCCCACCGTCAGCGCCGAGTCGGCGATGCCCGGGGTGCCCAAGGTCTGCTCGCCCGGTCCCGCGTTGCCCGCCGCGATCACGAAGAGGGCGCCCGTGGACGCGGACAGCTCGTCGACGGTCTCACTGAGCACGTCGGAGGGGCCGGTCGCCGTACCGCCCAGCGACATGGAGACGATCTTCGCACCGGAGCGCGCCGCCCACTCCATGCCCGCGATGATCCAGGAGGCCTGGCCGCTACCGTCGTTGCCCAGCACCTTGCCGACCAGCAGTTCCGCGCCCGGCGCCACACCCTTGCGCTTGCCTTCCGAGGCCGCGCCCGAACCGACGATCGTGGACGCCACATGGGTGCCGTGGCCATGGCCGTCCTGCACCGCCTGGTCCGGTACGAAGCTCGTCGACCCCGCGATCTTCCCCGCGAGGTCCGGGTGCCCGGCGTCCACGCCCGTGTCCAGGACCGCGACCTTGACGCCCTTGCCGTCGTAGCCCGCCTGCCACACCTCGGGCGCGCCGATCTGCGGCACGCTCACATCGAGGGACGCCTTCACCTGGGCGTCCAGCCACAGCTTGTCGATGCCCTCGCCGAGCTGCCTCGCGGCCTTCGCGGTGGGCTCGGTGCCGAGGGCAGGGGCGATGTCCGCCCAGAACGCGGTCGACTTCTTCGCGCTCAGCGCGGCGCCGTCGATCCCGGGCAGCGCGAGCGTCCGGCGCGCGCCCTCGGGGGTCGCGCTGCCCTTGCTGTACGTGGCGATCACGGGGGTGGCGCCGGTCTTCGCGTCCGAGTAGCCCTGACTCACCAGCTGGGTGACGTTGAACAGGGCGGGGTCCAGGCGGCCCGCCTGGATCAGCGGGATCGCGTCCGCCGGCAGGACGCTGACCTCGCCGTTCTTCTCGCTGGACAGGAAGGTGGCGGCCTCGCGGCCCTTGCCGCGCCGGACGTCGACGGCATTCTTGCCGTCTGCTCCCTTGGTGAGGGAGACGGTGTCGCCGGTGATGAGAGTGACGGTCTGGGTGCTCGTGGCGCCCTGCCGTATGTCGGGCGTGGTGACACTCTGCGGGCTGGTGGCGCCCGGCTCGGTGACCGAGGACACGGAACCGGCGGTCGCGGGCGCGACCGCGCCCGCGACCAGCCCGGCCGCGCCTGCCACGGCCCAGAGGGCATGGAGTCTTCGCATGGGTGGACGTCCTCCCCTGAACGCTGAAAACGCTTCCGGCCTGGTAAGCGGAAGCCAGTGATCAGAGTGGGCGCTGCACGGAAAGGGGCTCAAGGGATTCGTGTGGCCAGGGAGTGCCAATGCCCGGATCGGCCACGGCAGTTGACGGCCGGCGATGCTGTTTCGGCCAAGGTGTCAGACGCTGTCGGGGCGCTTCGATCGACGGTGTCGTACGCGTGGATCGACGGTGTCGTACGCGTGGATCGGTGGTTTCCGTACGCGCCGATCGGGGGTTTCCGTAAGCGTTGACGACGGTTTCCGTACGCGTGGGGGTGGGGTGCCGTCGGGCCGCGCACGCCACGTCCCACGGCTTGGGCTCAGTGGGAACACAGGGTTCCCTCAGCCGACCGGGACAGAATCCGGACATGACTGGCACCCACGGGCTGCGATCCGACCGCGTTCGCGTCCTGATCGTCGACGACGAACCCGCGCTCACCGAAGTGCTGTCCGTGGCCGTCAGACGTCCGCTGCCAGGAGCCGGTAGCCGACGTCGATCGCGTCGAGAGTGAGCAGGTCGGCGTGCCGTTCATGCCAGCGGCCGGTCGCCAGATCGTCCGCCAGCGCGGCCAGACCGGGCGCGAGGGCGTCCTCGCCGGACTGGGCGAGCATCGAGATCCCGGCCCGCACCTGCGGGTCGAGGTAGGCGTGGGGCCGCCGCCAGTAGGCCGCACCGAATCCGTCGGCGCAGTCGTGCGGCACCGGGACGATCTCCTGCCGTGCCCCGCCGAGGAGAGCGGCCAGCCGTTCGATCGGAACGGCGCGGCTGTCGTCGAGGGCGGCTGCCTGCGGAACGTACTCACGGACGAGCCAGAACCGCTCGCGGTAGATCGACTGGTCCCAGGTCAGGACGACGATCCGACGCCGGGCCACCCGACGCAGCTCGGCGAGTCCGGTCTCCAGGTCGGTCCAGTGATGAACGGTCAGCACCGCCATGACGGCGTCGGCGGCGTCGTCGCGCACCGGAAGCCGCTCGGCGACCGCACGCACGACGGGCGCGGTCCCCGGCGGACGCTGTCCGACCATCACCTCGCTGGGCTCGACGGCGAGGACCGTCCCTGGCGGTTCGTAGGAACCGGTTCCAGCCCCGACGTCGATCACGTCGACGGCATCGGCGAGCGCGGCGTGAATGCGCGCGGCGATCCGCGCGTCGGGCCGCCGCGTCCTGCCATAGGTCCCACCGAGCGCGTCGTAGACGGCCATATCTCTGAGTATGCGCACCGGCCGCCTCACCACACCTCGGTGAGCGCACGTCTTCAGATTTCCCTCAGCTTTCGCTCGCAGAGTCGTCACCGCCCGGCACTCCGCCTCGGACGTGCCAACGACGAAGGGAGCCAGCGGAGATGACCGATTCCACCACCGGGGAAATGGAACCGCAGGCGGAACCGCAGCCCGGCGCCGGCCGACGCGCTCACGCCGACCGCCGAGACTTCATGCGCAAGGTCTTCCTCGCCGGCGGCGCCACCGCCGTCGCGACCATGGGCGGCGCCGGTGCCCGGGCCGCGATGGCCGACGACACCACCGCCACGGCGGACGCCACCGCTTCCGCCTCCCCGCGCGGCGCGCCCAGCGGCGGACCGGGCGGCGGGGCCGGCGGGGCGATGCCGACCGAGGGCATCACCGAGGAGTTCTTCGGCCTCACCACCGACGGCAAGCGGATCGACAATCTCTACACGGTCCTGGCCCGTTTACAAGTGGGCCGTACGGCGCTACCTTCCGCCACAGGTGAAGTGGGAGCGCTCCCATAGCGACTCGCGCCCGGTGGACCGGAACCCGTCGGGTGCGGGCCGGGGACGCTCCCGCTTCGCGCATCCGCAACCGCACCCGCAGTGCCTCCACGCACGCACGGTCCGTACACGGAAGGCGGACTCATTCGCCATGTCATCTGTCATGATCACGCCAGATCCGAAATCCAGGTTACGCACCCGAGCCCTCCTCCTCGTCCTCCTGGCCCTACTGGCCACGGTCCCCGCCCTCGGTCTGATCGTCACGACCGGCGGCAAGGCCGAGGCTCACGGCACCCCCATGAAGCCCGGCAGCCGCACCTTCCTGTGCTGGCAGGACGGGCTGACCGACACCGGTGAGATCAAGCCGGTCAACCCGGCCTGCAAGAACGCGCAGCAGGTAAGCGGTACCACGCCGTTCTACAACTGGTTCTCCGTGCTGCGCTCCGACGGCGCGGGCCGCACCCGCGGGTTCGTGCCGGACGGACAGCTGTGCAGTGGCGGAAACACCAACTTCACCGGTTTCAACGCGCCGCGCAGCGACTGGCCGCTCACCCACCTCACCTCGGGCGCGACCGTCGACTTCTCCTACAACGCCTGGGCCGCGCACCCGGGTTGGTTCTACGTCTACGTCACCAAGGACGGCTTCGACCCGACCCAGACCCTCACCTGGGACGACATGGAGGCCCAGCCCTTCCTCTCCGTCGACCACCCGCCGCTCAACGGCAGTCCGGGCACGGTCGAGGCCAACTACTCCTGGACCGGCCAACTCCCGGCCAACAAGTCCGGGCGGCACATCATCTACATGGTCTGGCAGCGTTCTGACAGTGCCGAGACCTTCTACTCCTGCTCCGACATCGTCTTCGACGGGGGAAACGGAGAGGTGACCGGTATCCATGAACCGGGCAACCCGACCGAACCCGTCCCCGGCACGTGCACCGCCACGCGCAGGACGACCAACAGCTGGAACGGCGGGTACCAGTCCGAAGTGACCGTCACCAACTCCGGCGACGTCCCGATGCTCGGCTGGATGGTCGACTGGACGCTGCCCACCGGCCAGTCCGTGGTCAGTCTGTGGAGCGGCAGCGCCACGTACAACGGGCAGGCGGTGATGGTCCACAACGCCGACTGGAACGGCTCGTTGAGTCCGGGCCAGAGTGCGACGTTCGGATACGTCGTCTCCGGTTCGGGCGGTGACAGCGCCACAAGCCTTCCCTGCAGGGTCGGTTGAGCGACAGCCGCTCTGGGCGGACCCGGTGGGCAGCGAGCCGCGTGCCCACCGGGTCCGCGAGCCGGGCCGGCCCCAAGGGGGGAGTGGGGCGGTCCGGGGTGTCCCCGCCCGGGCGGTGCCACGGGTCGGGAGTGCGTACGCGCGACAACGTTGTCTCGATGTCGCGTGCCGACTCTATCGGCTCAACCCGTGTAGTGGCCAACCGAGTTGGCGAGGGTCGGCCGAAAACGCGTTGCCCGGTACTCGCGCGGCCGCGTACCGTCCTCCCCATGGGAACTCTGTGATCGCCCCCCGCCCGACCGCGTAGAGCAAGGCTCCGCCATCGCGCACTGTTTCCGCCGCTGCACACAGCACAGCTGTGGAGCACAGCAACAGCGCGCAGCGCAGTTGTAGAGCATCGCTCCGCCGTCGTGGCGCGCCGATTCCCTTTCGAATCCGTTCCGTCGGCCTTTCTTCGCCTGGCCGAGAACAGGGGCTTCCACATGCGTGCGCCAACCTCTTCGTCGTCCTCGAGCCGATCCCTGCCCGACCGGCGGACGTCGCACTCCCGCACCTCCCACTCCTCACAGCTCGCCCTGCACGGCGTCACCAAGCGCTACGACGACCGCACCGTGCTCGACCAGGTCTCCTTCAACCTCGCCCCCGGCGAGAAGGCCGGCGTCATCGGTGACAACGGGGCCGGAAAATCCACGCTGCTCCGTCTCCTCGCCGGCGACGAGCATCCCGACACGGGGGAGGTCGCCGTGGTCGCGCAGGGCGGAACTGGTTACCTCGCCCAGACTCTGGGCCTGCCCCCGGAGGCCACGGTCCAGGACGCCGTCGACCTGGCGCTCTCCGAGCTGCGCGCGCTCGATGCGGAGCTGCGGCGCGCCGAGGTCTCCTTGTCGGAGGTGGCCGAGGGGGTCGGCCTCGACGAGGCCCTGGCCGGGTACGCCCGGCTGACCGCGCGCTACGAGGCACGCGACGGCTACGGCGCCGACACCCGCGTCGACGCCGCGCTGCACGGTCTCGGACTGCCGGGACTCGCCCGGGAGCGGCGGCTGGGCACGCTCTCCGGCGGTGAGCGGTCACGGCTGGCGCTGGCGGCGACATTGGCGTCCGGTCCGGAGCTGCTGCTGCTCGACGAGCCGACCAACGACCTCGACGACCGGGCGGTCGGGTGGCTCGAGGATCATCTGCGGGCCCACCGTGGAACCGTTGTCGCGGTCACCCACGACCGGGTGTTTCTGGAACGGCTCACCACCACCGTCCTGGAAGTGGACGGCGGCTGTGTAACCCGCCATGGGAACGGTTACGCCGGTTACCTCGCCGCCAAGGCCGCCGAACGCCGTCGGCGGCAGCAGCAGTACGACGAGTGGCGGGTCGAGCTCGACCGCAGCCGTCGGTTGGCCGAATCCAATGTGGCGCGCCTCGACGCCATCCCGCGCAAGATGGCGAAGGCCGGCTTCGGCCATGGCGCGTTCCGCGCACGAGGTCGCGCGCACGGCGCGATGAGCCGGATCCGTAATGCCAAGGAACGTGCCGAGCGGCTCACCGCGAACCCGGTGTCGCCGCCGCCGGACCAGCTGACCTTCGCCGCCCGCATCGACACCGCGGGCCGGACGGGCGAGGGGCCGGCCGCCCTGCTCGACGGCGTGTCCGTCGAAGGCCGGTTGACCCTGCCGGAGCTGCGGCTCGGGGCTGCCGAACGGCTGCTGGTCACCGGCCCCAACGGCGCGGGCAAGAGCACGCTGCTGCGCGTCCTGGCCGGGGAACTGCGGCCGGACAGCGGGACGGTAGCCGTGGCCGGCCGGGTGGGTCACCTGCGCCAGGAGGGGGTGCCGTGGCCACCCGGGCTGACCGTACTGGCGGCGTTCGCCCACGGCCGCCCCGGTGATCGGGATGAGCACGCAGACCGGCTGCTGTCGCTCGGCCTGTTCGAGCCCCGTCAACTCCGGTTGCGTATCGGTGAGTTGTCGTACGGGCAGCGACGGCGGATCGAGCTCGCCCGGCTGGTGAGCGAGCCGGTGGACCTGCTTCTGCTGGACGAGCCCACCAACCACCTCTCGCCCTCCCTGGTCGAGGAGCTGGAGGAGGCGCTGATCAGCTACGCGGGCGCGCTGGTGCTGGTCACCCACGATCGCCGGATGCGCGCGCGGTTCACCGGCTCGCGACTGGAG
The DNA here is from genome assembly GCF_040655955.1 of Streptomyces sp. NPDC050263. Classification (NCBI taxonomy): domain Bacteria; kingdom Bacillati; phylum Actinomycetota; class Actinomycetes; order Kitasatosporales; family Streptomycetaceae; genus Streptomyces; species Streptomyces sp. NPDC050263. Next base: position 58,955 of record NZ_JBFAKW010000044.1, read on the forward strand.
CTGTGTGAGGGGGCCGTCGCCGTCGGCGAGCCGTGAAACGCGGTGGGCCCCGCGCTCAGTCGACCAACTGGTGTGGCAGCCAATGGAGTTGACGTCTCACCTGCTGGCCCTCGCCGCCCTCGTGCCCGTTGAACGGATACGCGTGGATCTCCTTCCGGGGATCCACGCCCCCGCTCAGCTCTCCGTACCGGTTGAACGCGGCGTACGCCCTAGGCGACGGCCGCTCCGGTGCCGCGTGCGGCACCGATGAGGTCGGTGAGCCCGGCGTCGTCGTACACGGAAATGTCGACGTAAGCGCCTTCCGGGATGTCGAAGTCGTCGACCTCGTAGTCCAGCACCGCCGTGGTCCCGGGCGGGCTGAACGTGCCCAGGTTGTGAGTCGTGCCCCCGGAGGTGTAGCTCACCTTGACGTAGTACGTGTCACCGTCGTTGGCCGTGTCGTACACCCACAGCTTCTCGTCGTTCGGGTGGAACTCCACCTTGCCGACGAACGCCCCGGAGTTGATCAGCTCCATCTTCACGGCATAGCCGCCGGCGTCGTTCGCGAAGTACGTGTTGTCGAACGGGTCGGTCAGGTTGCCGCCGCTGCACGGGCAGTTGTCGGTGTCGTAGTAGTAGGCGTGGAACGTCGGGTTCGGGCTGTACGCCTGGGCCGGAGCCGCCGTGGCGAAGAGGGCCCCCGCCCCGAGCGCCGCCCCCGCGAGCAGTCCGGTGAACCGTCTGGTGATGCTCATAACCGCTTTCCCCCTCCATGACTGACCGCCCGACGCGTCCGCGGGCGGTCTGATGATTTTGGAACACCGGTGACGCCCGGTACAGCAGGCCTTCGCTGTTGGTTACTAGATCATGACAACAACTCGACCTCCGCCAGGCGTGCTTCGCTGTCGAAGACCAGTCGGTAGTGCCCGTAGGCGCCCGGTCGGGCGACGGTGAAGACCCGTGTCTGCCGGTCCCACCGGAACATGTCACCGGAGCCCGATCCCGCCCCCGGCCCTGACGCCGACCCCGAGCCGTTGCGCCGGTCCAGGTCGGTCCACGTCAGTCCGTCGGCGGAGCCCTGCAGGGTCCAACTCCCCGGAGCCTGCGCGTGATCGGCGGACGTCAGCGTGTACTGCACCGCCTTCGCGCCCGCCGTGACCGGCAGGTCCACCGTCCCCGAAACCGTTTCCTGCGTCTCCGACGTGTCGTCGAACAGCGCACCCCCGCCCTCGAGGACGTCCGTGCGTGGCGTCGGCGCCTTGTCGTCCTGAGTGATCGAGACCGGGGCAGCCGTCTTGCCGGATCCCCAGGTCGAGGGCCGCGGCCCCATGTCGAACTCCAGGACCCCGCCCTTCGCGAGGAGCGCGTGGGGGAGCGAAGTCGACGTCCAGGAACGGCCGTTGACCTTCAGCCCCTGCACGTAGACGTTCCTCGCGCTGTTCCTCGGGGCCTTGACCACCAGATCCCTGCCGTTCTCCAGATGCACGGTCGCCTTGGTGAACAGCGGTGAGCCGACCGCGTATTCGCCGCTGCCCATCACCAGCGGGTAGAAGCCGAGCGCGGAGAACAGATACCAGGCCGACTGCTCGCCGTTGTCCTCGTCACCGTGGTAGCCCTGACCGATCGCGCTGCCGGTGTAGAGCCGGGCGAGCACCTCGCGGGCCTTGGCCTGGGTCTTCCAGGGCTGCCTGGCGGCGTCGTACATATAGATCGCGTGATGGGCGACCTGGTTGGAGTGCCCGTACATGCCCATCCGCACGTCTCGGGCCTCCGTCATCTCGTGGATGACCCCGGTGTACGAGCCGGCGAACTCGGGGGAAGCGGTTTCCGGGGTGGCGAAGTAGGCGTCGAGTTTCTTCGCCAGACCGTCGCGGCCGCCGTAGAGGTTGGCCAGACCCCGGCTGTCCTGCGGGGCGGTGAAGGCGTAGCCCCAGCCGTTGGTCTCGGTGTAGTCGTAGCCCCAGACGCGAGGGTCGTAGTCCTCCGAGGGCACACGCCAGTCGCCCTTCTCGTCCTTCCCCTGGAAGAACCCGGCCTTGGTGTCGAAGAGGTGCACATAGCCCTGCGCGCGGTTGAGGAAGTAGTCGGCCTCCTCCTGGTAGCGCTTCTCACCGGTCTGCCGGTACAGGGCCTGGCCCATGCGGGCGATGCCGTAGTCGTTGAGGTAGCCCTCCAGCGCCCATGAGAGGCCCTCGCGCGTGGCCGTGCTCGTGTAGCCGAGGAAGGGGGAGGTCGCCATGCCCTTGCGGCCGACCCCCGGGTCCGGGGGCACCACCGTCGCGTTCTTGAGGGCGGCCTCGTACGCAGCCTTCGCGTCGAAGCCGACGCCCTTGACGAACGCGTCGGCGAAGGCCACGTCCGACGACGTGCCGGTCATCAGGTCCGCGTAGCCGGGTGAGGACCAGCGCGAGGTCCAGCCGCCGTCCTTGTACTGCTGCACGAAGCCGTCGGTCAGCACACCGGCCTGAGTGGGTGTCAGGAGGGCGTAGGCCGGCCAGGTCGTCCGATAGGTGTCCCAGAAACCGTTGTTGACGTACACCTTGCCGTCGACGATCTTCGCGCCGGTGTGGGTCGGGGTGTCCGGGCCCTGCATCGGCGAGAAGGGGGAGGCGTACCGGTACTTCGAACCGACCTTCTCGAAGCCGGAGTTGGGGTACAGGTACAGCCGGTACAGGCTGGAGTACAGCGTGGTCAGCTGATCCTGGCTCGCACCCTCGACCTCCACCGTGCCCAGGAGCTTGTCCCACTGTTGCCGGGCACGCGACCGGACCGTGTCGAAAGCGGTTCCCTCCGGGATTTCCTGGCGGAGGTTGTCACGGGCCTGGTCGATGCTGATGAGCGAGGTCGCCAGCCGCAGGGTGACCGTACGGTCGTCGCCCGCGTCGAAACGCAGGTAACCCTTTACTCCGCTCGACGCCCCGTCCGTCACCGGCGCGTCGAACTCGCCGTACACGAAGAGCCGGGTCGCTCCCGTCGACTGCCCCGACTTCACGTCCGAGTAACCGCTTACGACTCCGGCTTCCTCGTCGAGCGTCAGCCCCGCCTGATCGGTGACGTTGTCGAGGACGACGCTCGCGTCCGCACCGGGGTAGGTGAAGCGCAGGGCGGCCGCGTGGTCGGTCGGCGCCATCTCCGCCGTGAGACCGTTCTCGAAACGCACTCCGTAGTAGTACGGGCGGGCGGTCTCGTTCGCGTGCCGGAACGCCAGCGCCCGGGCCGTCCGCCCGGTGTCCGGGACGCCGGCCGCGGCGGACGGCATCACCTGGAACGTCTGCCGGTCGCCCATCCACGGACTCGGCTCATGACTTGCGCTGAACGCCTGGATCGTCGGCAGATTGTCCGCGTTGTTGGCGCGCGCGTAGTCGTACAGCCAGCCCAGCGAGGACGCGTTCGTCACCGGCGTCCAGAAGTTGAAGCCGTGCGGCACGGCCGTTGCGGGAAACGTGTTTCCACGCGAGAAACTCCCGCTGGAGTTGGTGCCGCGGGTGGTCACCGCGTAGTCGGACAGATGCTCCTTCGCCGCCTCCGGGGCGGCCGTGCGCAGCGCGATGTCGTCCACCCAGCCTCGGAATCGGGCCGGTCCGCCGGGGGAGTCGTAGGCCAGGAGGATCCGGTCGACCGTCTTCCCGGCCGCCACCGCCCCGATCCCCGACACCACGTCGTTCCACTGGTTGACGTACAGCACCTTGGCCGTGCCCTGCCCGCGGGGCGACAGGGGGAAGCCGTACTGATCGCTCGCTCCGAGCCCGCTCAGATACGTGCCGTCCGTGAACGCCAGATCCACGGAAACGTTTGTGGCGGCGTAGTCCCGGTCGCCCTCCGCCATCGCCGGGAAGATCCGGTACGCCAGCTGCGTGCGCGAGCCCACCCGGACGTTCACGTCGAAGACCTTGTTGTACGAGTACGCCCGGCCGGAAGCGGTGTGCCGGCCGGCGTAACGCAGCGCCCGCCGCCCGGTGTAACCGGCGCCGGCCTTCGCGGTCGGCGAGCCGCTCGGGCCGCGGTCGACGACGGTGAGCATGTCCGGCGGGACGGGCCCGTCGCTCCCGCCCGTGCCGAACCGCACATCGGCGAGCTGGAGGATCCCGGCGCCGTGGTTCCCGGTCACCTCCAGCCGGTAGTGCCGGTACTCGGCGGGGGCCGCGACGCCGTACGTGCGGGTCTGGAACCGCTCGGCGAAGGACTCCCCGGAGCGGGTGTCCAGGGGCGTCCAGGCGGTGCCGTCCGTCGAGCCGGAAAGCGTCCAGTCCGCCGGGTCGCGCTCGGCGAAGTCATTGGCCGAGGTGAGTGCGTAACCGCTTACGCGCGCAGGTTCGTCGAGATCGAACTCGACCCACCCGGTGGTGGCGAACGCCAGCCACTTGGTGCTCGCCTCGCCGTCGACGAGGTTCTCCTTCACCTCGCCGCCGGCCGTGTTCTCCGCGCTCGCCCGGACCTCCGTGACCCGGTCGGTGACGTCGCCGGGGAGCCCGCCGCCGTAGCCGCCGTCGACCCCCGAGGCCCGCTTGCCGCCGCCGGGCGTGGTGTCGACCGTGCTCACCCAGTCGGGAGCGCGCTGACTCGCCTCGAAGGACGAGGCGAAGCCCCGACCGGGGAGGTGGACCGGAGACGGCAGCGCCGCCGCAGTCTCCGCCGTGCCGACCGTCGTGATCAGAGCGGCCGTGACCACGACCGCTCGCAACCGTCCGAACCGCTGCATGCGTGAGCACCCTCCCCGCGCGCCGGACAACGCCTCGGACAACGTTGTCCTACTGGTTGCGCAGGAATCAGTAGGGAGCCAAGTGGACAGTGATGTCAAGGATGTTGATTGCGCCAGACGGGGCTCATGTCATGCAATTTTCCGGCAAGGTGCCCACCGGTCCTTCATATTTCCGGGAGGTCTCAACTCGGAAAAGACCAACGGTCAACCTTGCATTCGATCTTGCTCCGTCGGCCAGAAGTGGACTATACCTGTCGGCAATTCATCATCGAAGCGTCGATACGTCCGTCCGTCGAGATCGTCGTAACCGTCGAACCACGTGATCCGCACGACCCTGCTTGACCTGACCGCGGTGCCGGGAAGGATCCGGTGCACCGCCTGAGTCCTGGAGAAGGCGAGGACTTGAGCATGGGATCCCACACCGAGAACAACGGCTCTGAGAACCACGGCTCCGAGATCAACGGCGCTGAGATCAACGACTCCTCGGGTGTCGGCCGTAGAGACCTGATCAAGAGGTCGGCGGCACTCGGCCTGATCTCCGTTCCCACGATGAGCTTTCTGTCCGCCTGCGCGAGCAGTGGCGGGGGCGAGGAGGACAAGGCCGCGGCCGGGAAGAAGACCGCGAAGAACCCCCTCGCGGTCAACGAGACCGCCCAGCTGGAATTCGTCCTGTTCGACGGAGGTTTCGGCAAGGAGTACGCCGAGGACGCCGTGAAGATCTACGAGATGAGCTTCCCGAAGGCGAAGGTGAAGTTCTCGGCCACCCAGAAGATCCAGTCGACGCTTCAGCCCCGCTTCAACCAGGGAACCCCGCCCGACCTGATCGACAACTCCGGCGCCGAGCAGATGGACATGGGCGTCCTGGTCGGCAAGAGCCAGCTGGCCGACCTCACCCCGCTCCTCGACGCCGCCTCCTACGACGACCCGAACAAGAAGGTCCGCGACACGCTGCGCCCCGGCATCGTCGAGATGGGCCAGTTCGACGGCGACCCGGTCTGGATCATGTACTACGCCTATACCGTTTACGGCGTCTGGTACTCGCAGAAGGCCCTGGACTCGCTCGACGCCACGTACCCGGAGACCTGGGACGAGATGCTCGCGGTCTGTGAGAAGGCCAAGAAGAAGGGCATGGCCGGCTGGACGTATGCGGGCAAATACCCGTACTACATCCCCTTCTCGCTGTATCCGATGATCGGCAAGGTGGGTGGCCGTGAGGTCCTCGACGCCATCGACAACCTGGAGCCGAACGCCTGGAAACACCCTGCGGTGAAGGCGTGTTTCGACGCCTACTACGAGCTCTACAAGAAGGGTTACATCCTTCAGGGCACTCCGGGCCTGGACCACATCCAGTCGCAGACCGCGTGGGCCAAGGGCAAGGCCCTGTTCATCCCCAACGGCTCCTGGGTGGAGAACGAGTCGGCGAACGTCATGCCGAAGGACTTCGGCCTGGCCGTTTCGGCGCCCACCGGCATCGACTCCTCCGACAAGATGCCTTTCGGCACCATCTGGGCCTCCGGCGGCGAGCCCTTCGTCATCCCGGCGAAGGCGAAGAACGCGCCGGGCGGAATGGAACAACTGCGCATCATGCTCAGCGAGGCGTCCTCGAAGAACTTCACCTCCAAGGTCAAGTCGCTGACCGCGTACAACGGCGGCACGGACGGCATCACGCTCACCCCGGGACTGAAGTCCGGCGTCGCAGCCCTGGACAAGGCGGGCGACAACGTGGTGAATCCGCGTATGCAGGACTGGTACGTCCAACTGCAGAAAGAGAAGATCGGGGTTTCCGGTCTCGGCGAGATGATGGCCGGCCGACTCACCCCGGCCGAGGCGATCAAGAAGATCCAGGGATACGCCGACGAGGCGGCCAAGGACTCTACGATCAAGCACTACAAACACCAGTGAAGGCAAGTATCACGGCAAAGCGGCCATAAAGCAGGCGAAGCAGCAACATAAGCACCGGAGTGGCGATGCAGCACGGCAAGTACCGGTTCATCGTGGGGTTCCTGGCGCTGCCCCTGGGACTGTACGCGCTCTTCGTGGTATGGCCGTTCATCCAGTCCATCTACTACTCGTTCACGGACTGGACCGGCCTCAGCCCCGAATTCAAGATGGTCGGCCTGGACAATTACCGGAGGATGCTGGACGACGAAATCTTCTGGAAGTCCTTGCAGCACAGCTTGATGTTCGCGATCGTGCTGCCGCTGGTGACGATCAGCCTGGCGCTGTTCTTCGCTTTCATGATCAATGTCGGCGGACGGAGAAGGAAGGGGGGCCCGGCGATCTCCGGCGTCCGGGGCTCTTCCTTCTACAAGATCGTCTACTTCTTTCCGCAGGTGCTCTCGATCGCGATCGTCGCGCTGTTGTTCGCCTTCGCGTACAACCCGGACAGCGGTGCGATCAACTCGTTTCTGCGGGGGATCGGGCTGGACGACATCCAGCCCCTCTGGCTCGGCGACCCGGACCTCGCGCTGTGGTGCGTGATGGCGGTGCTCGTCTGGTCGACGGTCGGGTTCTTCGTGGTCCTGTTCTCGGCGGGCATGGCCTCCATCCCGGCCGACCTGTACGAGGCCGCGCTGCTGGACGGCGCGAGCCGGGCCGCGACGTTCTTCCGCATCACCCTGCCCCTGCTCTGGGACACCGTGCAGTCGGGCTGGGTCTACATGGGCATTCTCGCGCTCGGCGCCGAGTCGTTCGCGGTCGTGCAGATCATGACGACCGGTCCGGGCGGCCCGGACTACTCGACCACCGTCATGGTCCTGTACGTGTACCAGAAGGCGTTCCGTGACGGGCAGGCCGCCTACGCCACCACCATCGGCGTCGCCCTGCTCGTCGTGACGCTGGCCTTCGCCGCGGTCGTGCTGCGACTGGGACGGCGCGAGCGGCTGGAGTACTGACGATGAAGACGACCGAAACCCCCACGCCCCGGCCGGCCGAGTCGGGCTCCGGCGTCCGTGTCATGAAGGTCGACGCGGCCTCGGGAAAGCCGCAGCCGGAGAAGGAAACGGACGGAAAAGTCCTCAACGCCTTTTCCCACGGCATCCTGATCGTCTGGGCGATCATGGTCGTGCTGCCGTTGCTCTGGGCGGTGATGACCTCATTCAAGGACGACAGCTCCATCTTCGGCTCGCCCTGGTCGCTGCCGGACAAGCTGCACTTCGACAACTGGTCACGGGCCTGGACCGAGGCCAACATGAGCGACTACTTCCTCAACACCGTTCTGGTGGTGGGCGGTTCACTCATCGGCACGCTGGTTCTGGGGTCCATGGCGGCCTATGTCCTGGCCCGCTTCGACTTCCCCGGTAACCGGTTCATCTACTTTCTCTTCATCGGCGGCATGAGCTTCCCGATCATGCTGGCGCTGGTCCCGCTGTTCTACGTCGTGAACAACATGGGGCTGCTGAACACCATCCACGGACTGATCCTCGTCTACATCGCCTACTCGCTGCCGTTCACGGTGTTCTTCCTGACGGCCTTCTTCCGCACGCTGCCCACGTCGGTGGCGGAGGCGGCCTTCGTGGACGGCGCCTCGCACAGCCGTACGTTCTTCCAGATCATGCTGCCGATGGCCAAGCCCGGCCTGATCAGCGTCGGCATCTTCAACTTCCTGGGCCAGTGGAACCAGTACATGCTCCCCACGGTCCTGAACACCGACCCCGACAAGCGCGTCCTCACCCAGGGCCTGGTCCAACTGGCGGTCAGCCAGGGTTACAAGGGCGACTGGTCGGGCCTGTTCGCGGGTCTGGTCATGGCGATGCTGCCGGTGCTGGCCGCGTACATCGTCTTCCAGCGGCAGGTGGTGCAGGGCTTGACCGCGGGGGCGATGAAGTAGAGGCGCGTCCGGGGTGGGGGCGGCACGCTCGGCGTGCC
>NZ_JBFAKW010000045.1:0-67047 GCF_040655955.1 Streptomyces sp. NPDC050263
CCAGACTCGACCGGCACACCGCCGATCACCCAGAAGAATCCTCCGCCGCCCCAGCCGCATGATCAACCCCCGAAGGACTTACGACGCAGACCACTTAGCCGGATAAGGAGACCGAGGCTCTGCGGTCCTGGCGTCAGGCCCTCCCGCAGGGAACCGAGCTGCCCTTCTGAAGGGACGGCGTCAAGCGCTGACGTCAGAAGGGCATGCCCGCGCGCTTGGCCAACCGGGTCAAACGGGGGTTGCTGCGGCGATGCAGCGAGGTCAAGACCCGCATCAGCTCCTGTGACGTCGGGTGCACCCGGGCCATCTCCGGCGCGATGCCCCAGGCCGCTTCGAGCGATTCGAGAGCGCCGTCCCGGTCACCCAGCGCAAGCTTCGACCGGCTGACGTTCATGTGCAGCGGCCCTACGCGGGTGGCCGGGAGCGTCAGGCCGCCTCGGATCAGGTCGTCCGCAGTGTCGAGCGACTCGCGGTAGTCCTCCAAGTCGGATGCCGTGGAGATGACGTGCACGGCCGTGTTCTCCGGCCCGAAGTGGATGCCGTGGTCCTCGATGTCCTCGAGGAACTCCCCGGCCGCCCGCCATGCGGCGTCGATGTGGGCGGCGGCGGTGGCCTTGTCCTTGATCCGACCGGCCAGGGTCAGCCCTCGCAGGTGCAGGATGCCGAGGCCGTACGCGCGGTCACGTCCCCGAAGGATCGTCTCAGCCTCAACGACTGCGCGGTCCACGATGGCCAACCCGCCTGCGAAGTCACCGGAGTTGAGGAAGGCTCCGGCCTCGTCGCGCGCGGCCACCGTGGCGGCAATCGGGTTCGCCCGCTCGGCAGCCATCCGCTGTTTCATGACGGCCAGTTCGGCGAGGTGCATCCAGCGGTATCGGGCGGCCAACCAATACACGACCGAGTAGGCGTCGGCGACGCGCGTCCAGGCGTCGGGCGACTGGGTGGCGTGGGCGAAGTTGGTCATCCGGGTGAGCACGCCCGGGGTCTTCTGCAATACGGCTGACAGCTCCGTCCGGTAGCGGTGCTGGTTCAGCTCGGCCAGCTCGCGGGGCAGGTCCTCAGGGTGGGGCGGAGGGCCGTCGGGGATGTCGAACCGTCGGATGGCGTAGTTCAGGGCCGTAAGGCTGTTCTCGTCGGCCCCCTCGACTGTTGCCGTGCCCAACAACTCGTCAAGCGTCATCCGCATGGCTCGTGCCAGGTCGGCGGCAGTGCCCTGCGTCAGCGCGCGGTCGCCCACCTCGATCTTGCTGAGCAGTGAGACAGAGATGTTGGCCCGCCTGGCAAGGGCGACCTGGCTCAGGCCACGCGCCTTGCGGCAGACGGCCACGTTGGCACCGGGGCCGGGAATCTTGGTCACGCTCATACCTGTGCGTCTTCCCCGCTCGACTTCCGTTACGTCCCATGGTCGCACTACGGCCACGCACGCGCCCCGGTGTTGTGCATGAGGTGTGCAAGTTCAGCTTGCACGGCGGCAGTTCTCTTGAGTGACAGGCGTATGCCCAGGTGGGACGAGGGGTTATGGCACAGACATACGAGAAGTCACCGACGATGCTCAGCCACGGCGACCCGCCCTATCCGGTGGGGACGCTCGTTGAAGACACGCTCTCGAAGCGCACGGGTGAGCTTCACGGCGTGATCGAGGAGCGCACCAAGGAGGGCAACAAGCTCATCAGCCGAACGGCGTTCCTGCGGCCGGAGGGTGGTGGCACGGAATGGGACGTCCCTTTGAAGCACGTCCGGCCCGTCGAGAACCCTTAAGCGTCCCCACTAAGCGCGCGGTCCTCGTCACCTCGGGTGACGTGATCGGCTACGAGGGCGAGTGGCGCACCGTCAAAGCCGCGAGGACGGACCGGGGTCCGATGGGCGGGTTGGCCGTCGTGGTCACCTGGGAGGAGGGCGGCATGGCACGCTTCCCCGCCGGGGACGAACTCCTCCTTGGCGAACCGGACTCCGCCTGACCAGCACGTGAGCCCCGCCCCAACCTGACCGGGGTGGGGCTCAGGACGCACGGGAGGGCTTCAACAAGAAGGGCGCCGAGACGCCACAGTCAACGCGATCACCCGCGCGGAAGCGAAACGGTGGGCGAACCACACCCCCAACCTACGCGTCCTGTGTGCCCAACCCTGCAACGGGGGCACCCGAGCGGCCCACAGCGCCAGCCGGCACTACGACACGAACAGGGCGGTGTGGTGGGCGTCTTAGGGTCACCCCTTGGCAGATTTCGCCGACCCGCACTCGGCTCCCGCAGAGCATCACCATGCCCTCGGGGCCGGAAGTCAGCACCACCGCCGGACCATGCGCCGAGTGAGGATGTTGATGACAACCCGCATGTCCTCTTCCGAGGCGGAGCGGACCAGCATCATGACCTGCCGGTCGTGTGGTCGGTCGCCAGCCGTACCGCGCGCACGGACAGAGGAATCTTCACGGGCGTAGAGAACTCCACCGTCTTGGAAGCTCATGTTTTCCGTTTAAGCAAGAAAAAGTGGGACGGTCCGGTCGGGGCGTCGATTGGTGGACCACTCTGCGTAATGGTGAGTCGATAGCGCTGCTGCGTCCTGCCGTATGCATCGGAAAAACTTTCAGCTTCGACGTGGAACATGCTGGTGAGCGTGGGATTATTGGCAGCGAATACTTGAATCTGCCCGCCGTCGGCGCGGTATCGGTAGAAATATTCGTCATCTTCGTCGAAAACCTTGAGTGCGCCGGTGTTGTAGAAGGTGATGCCAGGCGATGCGGGATAGTAGTTGAGGTCTTTGAGCCATGTCGTAAAGGCCGTGGAACTATTTTCCGGGTCGAACAATGGCCTGGCCCCGGCGAACCGTTGCAGGAGTGCGCCGACGGTCGGGTCGACGCCCGAAAGCGCTTTGAGGGCCTCTGCGCGTACCTCTTCGTCGCGTTCCCCTTCGGTCAGGTTTCGCAAAGGTTGGATGATATCAGGAGTGTTCAGTGAACCGAGCCTGCGCACTGCGGTCATGCGCACGGTCGAATCCCGGTCGCCGAGTGCTTTGGCGAGGAACGGGCCTGCGGCGTGACCGAACGAGGAAATGGCGTGCGCGGCTGAAACCCGAACCTTTCTCTCGGGGTCGCGGAGCAGCGCGTGAGAAAGCGGAACGATATATTCTTGATCGCTGCCCGCCAGGCTGCGCGCGGCGGCAGCACGGACGGTCGGCGAGGGGTCGGTGATCACGAGTTCGGACAGATCTCCGAGAAGGTTGGGCGCCGCATCGTGAACAGCCTCCGCAGCGCGCTTGCGTACGCGTTCACTCGGGTCGTGGAGGGCTTTGAGCAGGAGGGATTCGTAGGGAGTGTGACCAAGTTCGATCACTGCCTCAAGGGCGGCCGTGCGATCGCGATCGTCCTCGGCTTCACCTGCGACCGACCGCAGCCTTTCGGCCGCTTCGCGGCAGGGCAGGCGCGCCGCAATGAGCATCGCAGAACGGCGGACGTTAGGGAAAGGGTCACTCAGCAGCAGCACAACCCTGCGACAATGAGCCTCGTTCCCGAGCTGACCAACGATCCGCAAGGCTGTCGCGCGTATCCTCGCAGAGCTGTCGGAGAGCAGGTCCGCGGCTGCGTCCACGGCTGCCGGCGGAGCGGCGTCACCTTGCATGGACTCCAGTGCGGCCAAGCGCACATGTTCGTTGGCATCTCGAAGAGCGCTGATCAGCCGGCGCTCCGGGTCGGACTCGGCTGACGTGGGGTCGACACGCTCACTCATGTCTCGCCCTGCTCTGCGACCCTGCGCTGGGTGCGACTGTCGTTGAGCGCGTTCAGTCCAGGACCGTTGAAGAGGTACTGTTTCACGTCCTTCACACTCCGGATCTTTCCGCTGAGCGGGCCGATGATCAGGTCGTATGGCCAGCTTACTTGCCCGCCGAGTGCCTTCTCCTTGCGCCGGAAATCGTTCCAGCTCATCTCCTCCTCGTGACCTCCGTATTCGGGAGGGTAGTGGACAGACACGGGAGTGTTCTTGTCCTTGAACACGAGTGTGTAAGGGGTTGGCTTGAGTCCGGTTATGGACTCGAGTAGACCGGTCTCCTGGAGCACCTCGGTCGGAATGGTGAATTCAACCACGCCCCACGCGTCACCGCCGCGCTTTCGTGTGTATTCTTCGCCTACCTCCGCGGCGGCTTCCTGTTCCTTGAATGTGTAGAAGCCGCTTCCGAACTCTCCGTGGCCGACGGACTGGATCGGGACTCCGCTGGCCAGTGTGTGTGAAGTGTCTTCGTCCGTGCCGTGATAGAAGTCTTCATTCTCCGGTATGCCGCGGATGGGTGGCGGCGGACCTGACGGGCCAATCGGTGCCGATCCGTCCTCGTCGGTGTCATTCGGGGCGACGCGAACGTGGAAGCCCAGCCGCGCGGCCGTGGCGTCCTTCTTCGGCTCGGCAAACGATACCGACAGCTTGATTCCCGGGCGCAATTGTCGAGCGGCGTCGTCCTCGATGGCATTCGCCTGTTTCTCCTTCGCCGCTCGGACTGCTTGGTAGCCGCCGACTGGTTCGGGTTTCTCCAGCTTTCGGACGGTGGATTGTACGAGTTGGCGATGTTTCCTGAGCTCATCGGGGGTGAGTGGAGCGTTGGGATCCGCGGGACGGGATTTTCCTGCCGGGGAATTACGGTTCCGGTCGCGGCTCTTCGGCTTGAGCTTGGCCCACAGCCTCTTCGCCGCCTGCGCGATGAAGTCCACGATCTTGTCGATCGCCTTGCTGACCGGCTTGGCGACCGCGTGGAAGACCTCCTTGACCTTGTTGGCCAGGTTGCCGACGCCCAGCAGGGCGGCCAGGAAGCCGATGAGGACGGGGATGGAGGCGACCAGGGCGCCCTCGATGAGGGCGGGGACGCCGGCCTGGCCGCCGCCGGCGATGGCGATGACCGCGTCCAGCACCGAGTTGACGAACTGCATGATCTGGGCGCCCTGGGTCACCACGAACGTGACGATGTCGATGATGCCCTTGACCGCGCGGATGAACGCCGACGCCGGGTTGAGGAGGGAGACGATCCAGGTGATGCCGGCGACGATGACCGTGGGGATCAGATAGGCGGTCAGTTTCTGCAGGATCGTGGACTTCAGGTCGCCCACCGAGGCCTTGATGTGGTCCACCGCGCCCGCCGGACCCTCCTTCTGGAGGGCCTGCGCGACCGGGACGGACTGTTCGGCCGCGGTGACCGCCTGGTCCGGGACGCCCTTGCGGGTGATGCGAGCGCGGATGTTGGCCCAGGTCAGCCCCAGCATGCCGCCGATGAGCTGGATGATGCCCTTGAGGTCGAACTTGGCGGGCAGGGCCAGCCCCGCGCTGACGGCGGTGCCCAGGAGCCAGGAGATCAGGCCCTTCTTGAGGTGCTCGGTGATGTTGCCGATGAACTGGTGGAGACCGGCCGCGACGGCGGTGACCAGGTTGCGCAGGAACCCGATCGGGTCCTTGATGATGTTCATGACTGCCGTGGCGGCCTTCGCCAGGATGCCCAGCAGCATGTTCTTCAGTTCGATGATGGTCTGGATGACCCCGACGACCGCGTCCTTGGCCTTGGCGATGAGGCCCTTGTTCTCGTCCTGGAGCTTCTTGATCTCGTCGTCGACCGCGTTCAGGGCCTGGGTGTACTTCTGGGCCAGATCCTGGACGAGCTGATCCGATTTCGCGTTGACGTCGGCTTCCAGCCCGTCGAACTTCTCCGTGAAGTCCTTGGCGGCGTCCTGGCCGAACTTCTTCAGATCGGCGGGCAATCGGTCGACTTCGGCCTTGAGTTCGGCACGGCCCTTCGCGATACGGTCCTTCGCCTTGCCGAGCTCCGTGCCGATGACGTCGGCGATGGAGGAGACGACCTGCTGCATCTGCGCGACGTACAGCTTGCGTGACTCCTGGAAGAGCTGGTTGGCCTCCTCCGGCATGCCCGCGAACTTGTCCTTGACCCACTTCAGCTTGCCGGTCCAGCCGGAGTACCGCTTGTCCTTGTACGCGTCCATCCGGCGTTTGTGATCCGCCGTGAACGCGTCCCGCGCGGCCTTCTCGCCCGCGGTGAACTTGTCGTCGACCAGCTTGTCCAGGCCCGACAGCGTGTTTTCCACATCGGTCTTGGTGGTGTCGAAGATCTTCTGCAGCCGGGCGGTGACCTCCGCGCGCTTGCGTTCGTCGGCGGACTTGGTCGCGCCCTTGCCGCCGTCGACCTGCTTGCCGGTGGCGCTCCGGGTGGCGGCCAGACCGGTCATGGCCTGCGCGCCGGTGGCCGCCGCGCCCTGCTTGGCGGCGGCGAGCTGCTTGGCCTCCGCGCCGCGCGCCGCGCCGGGGGCGGCCGCCGAGTGCTGCTCGCCCTCCTTCTTCGCGGCCAGCGCATCGGTGAACTGGGGCTCGTTGCCCTTGGCGAGCTGGTCCTCCGTCACCTCGGCATCGGCCATCTGCTGGTCGACCTGCTGCGGTCCCCCGGAGAAGTCGGTGACCGCGTCCGGTTGAGTGGCCGGGACCGCGCCCGCCGGGTTCGGGGCGCCGGGGGCGGGCGGGGGAGCGTCGGGGGTGAGCGGGGTGACCGGCTTGTCCTGGGCCTTGGACAGGTCCGGTCCCGCCTTCGTGGCGGTGTCGATCTCCTTGGCGGAGGCGGCCTTGCCCTCGCTGACCTGGCCACTGACCTGGCCCTTGACGGCCTCGGCCTTGCCGGACCCGGAGAAGTTGTCGGCCTCGTCGAGGTTCTTCGGAGCCTGTGCGGCGATGGCCTGGTTGACGGCGGCGATGAACCCGGCCTTGTCGAACACGCCGGGCTTGGCGGCGTTCATCTTCTCGGCCTGCGCGGCTTTGCCCTGGGCCTGCTTGTCGTCCGGCGGGGCGACGGCGGCGTTCTGCGCGGCCTTCGACTCCGTGGCGGCGGGAGCGTGCCGGGAGGCCGCGGTCTTCTTCGCCCGCACCTCGGACTTCAGGCCCTGGAAGGCGGGTGACGCGGACGGCGGCGGCTTGACCGGCGGAGCCGGGGCGTCCGCGGCAGGCGCACCCGCCGTCTGGCGTTGCACGACCAGCCGGGCCACCGCCGCGTTCCCCGCCCCTGCCTGGAGCAGCTGTAGCTGCGCAGGGGTGAGGCCCGCCGGAGGGGCGCTCTCCGGTCCGGACCCCGTGGTGGGTGAGGCGGATTCCTCGACCGCGGGCCGGGCCTGGGCCTGGGCAGGGGCCGCCGGGCGAGCCGGCGTCGCGCTGGTCCTCGCGCTGGTCTTTTTGTCCGGCGCCGCCTTCATGGCCGCAAGTGTTCGGGTTCGTGACTACTCGTACACGAGAAGGGTGGGTACGGCCGGGGGAAGGACGGCGTGCCTGATCGGGCAGTGGGCTGTGCACCGCGTGGCGGACGACGACACGTTCCAGGTGATCGCTGGCCGGAGTCAGACTCTGCTTCGACCGCAGGTCAAGGAGGAGTGGATATGCCGTCGTATCTGTCCCCGGGCGTCTATGTCGAAGAAGTGGAGGCCGGGGCACGACCGATCGAGGGAGTGGGGACCTCGGTCGCCGCGTTTCTCGGCTTCGCCCCGCAAGGGCCCCTGAACGAGCCGACGCTCGTCACCAACTGGAGCCAGTACGTGGGTGCCTTCGGCGACTTCGTCGAGGGGTCTTATCTGGCGTCGGCCGTGTACGGGTACTTCGCCAACGGGGGCGGGAACTGCTACGTCGTCCGCATCGGAGACAGCGGGAACGGCGTCGCGGGTGAACTGTCGAACGGGTCCGCCGGCGGGACCGCGGGCGGTGCGTCCGCAGCCGAGGCGGTGCTCGGCGGCTTCCGGGTCCGGGCCCTGCCGGGCGTCACCGGCGAGATCACCGTCGAGGTCGCCGGCGCGGAGGGCGAGGCGCCCCCGAGCGAGGCGTTCAAGCTGGTGATCAAGGTGGACGGCGAGGAGAAGGAGAGCTACCCCTCGGTCTCCACCCGCCGCGGCAAGGACAACGTCGTCACCAAGGTCAAAGAGAAGTCGCAGATCATCGCCCTGGAGGAGGTCAGCCGGGCCGCCGCGGCGACAAAACCCGATACCGGTACGGTCGTTCTCGCGGCGAGGTCCGGCGCGGCCCCCGCTCCGGCCGGCTCCGGCACGGTCGCGCTGTCCGCCGACAACTACATCGGCGACGCGGACGAGCGGACGGGCTTCGGCGGGCTGGAGGCCATCGACGAGATCACGATGGTGTCCGTGCCCGACCTGATGAGCGCCCACGAGCGCGGCATCCTCGATGACGAGACCGTCATCTCGGTGCAGCAGGCACTCATCGCCCACTGTGAGTTGATGGGCGACCGGGTCGCGATCCTGGACGCTCCCCCCGGGCTGTCGCCGCAGCAGATCAAGAACTGGCGGATGGACACGGCCGGTTTCGATTCGAAGTTCGCCACGCTCTACTACCCATGGATCAAGGTCTTCGACCCGTCGGTCGGCCGTAACTCCTTTGTCCCGCCGAGCGGGCACATAGCCGGGGTGTGGGCGCGCAACGACGAGTCGCGCGGTGTGCACAAGGCACCGGCCAACGAGGTCCTGCGGGGCGCGGTCGGCCTCCAGACGCAGATCACCAAGGGCGAGCACGACCTGTTGAACCCGATCGGCGTCAACTGCGTCCGCTCCTTCCCGGGCCGCGGGATCCGGGTGTGGGGCGCCCGCACCCTCTCCTCCGACCCGGCCTGGCGCTACCTGAACGTACGCCGACTCTTCAACTACATCGAGGAGTCGATCCTGACGGGCACCCAATGGGTCG
This sequence comes from Streptomyces sp. NPDC050263, assembly GCF_040655955.1. NCBI lineage: Bacteria > Bacillati > Actinomycetota > Actinomycetes > Kitasatosporales > Streptomycetaceae > Streptomyces > Streptomyces sp. NPDC050263. Next base: position 8,702 of record NZ_JBFAKW010000045.1, read on the forward strand.
TCTTCGAACCGAACGACGACGCCCTGTGGGCGCGGATCCGACGCACCATCTCGGCGTTCCTGGTCAACGAGTGGCGCAAGGGCGCGCTGTTCGGGCTGACCCCGGACGAGGCCTTCTACGTCAAGTGCGACCGGGAGACCAACCCCGCCGAGAGCATCGACGTCGGCCAGGTCATCTGCGAGGTCGGGGTCGCTCCGGTCAAGCCCGCTGAGTTCGTGGTGTTCCGGCTGGCACAGCTGTCGGGCGGCACGGGATCGGTCGACGAGTAGCAGCACGGCAGGCGGGTGACGGCCCTACGGCAGTGGGCCGCCCGCGGATCGGTCCCGGGGCGGGGGAAGACCCGCCGCTCCACACACGAGATGACCCATGGAGGCTGGGATGGCACTCCCGGAACTCGACAGCTCGGTCGGCCACTCCTTCGGGCTGGAATTCGACGGCGTGGTGATCAAACAGATCACCGAGGTCAGCGGCTTGAAGATGGAACAGGACGTCATCGAGCTCAAGCAGAACACCGCCGACGGCAAGTACGCCGTCAAGAAGCTGCCGGGCCGCCCGAAGGCCGGCGAGTGCACCGTCACCCGCGGTCTGACCGAGGACAACAGCTTCGAGGCGTGGATCAAGTCGTCCCGGTTCGGGAAGATGGGCGACGCCCGCAAGAACGGCGCGATCATCGTCTACGACTACGAGGGCATGGCGATCAAGCGCTACCAGTTGATCAACTGCTGGCCGAAGTCGCTGGAGATCGGCACTCTCAAGGCGGGCGACACCTCGGTCCTCACCGAGAAGCTCTCGATCACGTACGAGAGCATGGACGTTGAGTGATGCGCAAGACGATGCCCTCGCAGGCCCGGCAGGCGGCACAGCCGCTCCCGGGCGTACCGGGGCAGGACCACACCGGGGGACAGGGCGAGAGCGCAGGCGGTGCGGGGCGTGACACGCTCCGCACCGAGTTCGCCTTCGAACTGCCCCGGGGGTACGTGGACGAATCCGGCACCGTGCACCGGCACGGTGTGATGCGCCTGGCCACCGCCCGGGACGAGCTCATCCCGCTGCGGGACGACCGGGTGCGGGAGAACTCCGCGTACCTGTCGGTGGTCCTGGTCGCCCGCGTGATCACCCGGATCGGCACCATCGAGGACGTCCACGCGGGCATCGTGGAAGACCTGTTCGCCTCGGACCTCGCCTTCCTCCAGGACTTCTACCGGCGGATCAACGCGGAGGGTCACACCCGCGCCGCCGTCACCTGCCCCTCCTGCCAGGAACACTTCGCGGTGGACCTGGCCGGGGGCCGCCTGGGGGAATCGTGACGTACGCGGTCGAGCGCCTCTACGAGGAGATCGCGTACCTGGCCTATCACTTCCACTGGCCGCTCGAAGAGCTGCTCGATCTGGAACACCCCGAACGGCAGCGGTACGTCGAGCAGATCGCCCGTTTCAACGGGCGATGAGAGGACACCGAGATGGGACTGCTGTCCTGGCTGACGAGGAGCGGTGAACGCGGGACGCGAGCGGGCGCCGACGCCGGGACGACGCCACCCGGACCGGACGCGGCGACCGACGCGCAGGTCACGGGCGGGTGGCGGTCGACGTCCCCCGTGCAACGAACGCTGAGCGCGCCCATGGGACTGCTCACCGACCCCCGCGGGTTCGGTCAGCGGCTGGGCACCTGGCAGGACCCGACCGTCACCGGGCCGCTCGGCCATCTCGTCAGCGCACAGGCGCCGTCCGGCGTCGGCCACGGGCTGGCGGAACTCACGATGCCGGTGCAGCGCAGGAGCATACGGCCGGAGATGCAGGCGCAGGCGCAGGCGTCGGCGTGGGTGGGCGAGCCCGAGGGGGCGCCGGCCGTCGCCTCGGAGTCCGGGGGCCGGTCGGCCGACCCTCACGACCCGGTCGGCCCGGTCGTCTCCCGGTCGGTCTCCCAGGCCAGGGGCACGGCACAGCGACTGGACCACGCGCCGACCCCCACCGCGACGGTGCCGCTTCCCCAGGCGCCACTTCAGCGGACGACCGTTCCGTTGACCGGCCCGGCGCCGGACACGGCACCGCTCGCCCCGATGACGGTCATGCGCATGCGGTCCGTCCCGGCGGCCCCCGCCGGGCCCGCGCCCGCCCGCCCCTTGAACGTCGCGGAGTCACCGGCCGTACCGGCGTGGGAACTCGCGGCGGTTCCTTCGCCCGTCCCGGACGCGGACCCCGGCCCCCTGGCCCCGGGCACCCCGGACGAGCCCGTCGCCGACCTGCTCGCCGCGCCCGGCACGCGTGCGGGACAGGATGCGCAGGGCGACGTCGTCCAGCGAGACGTCGTCCAGCGAACGGAAGCGCCGGGCACGGAGGGCACTGCTCGGCCGACGCCGGTACGGGAGACGGCCGCGCTCCCGCTCGCCGCACCGCGCCCCGCCACGGCCGCCGGCCAGGCGCCGGACGCCGCGCCCGGCGACGCGCCCACCGCTGCGCTCATCGGCGGCGCGGACGGCGTCGCGCCTGCCGTGCCGCCCGTGGTGCAGCGTGATGTCGCTGTTGACCCGCCGCGTCCGCGTCATCGGGGTCTCGGCGAGCCGCTCTCCGCGCTGCCGCCCACCGCCCTGCCGCTGCCGGGCCAGGCAGCGGCCCAGTCTGCCGTGCCCCCCTCCGCCCCCTCCGTCCCCTCCGTCGCGCAGGTCTCCCGGGCCGTGGAGGTCCCGGAGACACCCGCGGCCGCGGATCCGCCGACGGTGCTGGACCTCGTGGCAGGCCCGGCCGAGCCCGGAGTGTCGTCGTCCGACGGCGAGGGCACCGCGCCGCTGCTCGGCGACACGCCACCGTTGACCACGGACCCGGTGGACCTCGGCACAGGGCTCTCGCCCGAGACGCCGACCGGTGTCGGCGCCGAAGCCGTGGAAGTCGGTCCGCTGCCGCCCGCGCTGGGCGCCGGTCCTGGCCTGAGTTCGGTCACCGGCCCCGGCTTCGGCTCCGGATCGGGCACGGCCCCAGGCTCGGGCTTCAGCTTCAGCTCGGGCTTCGGCCTCGGATCGGGCCCCGGTTCAGGCCCAGGTTCAGCACTGGACGCCGTCTCCGGACCCGCCGCCGGTTCCGGTGGCGCCGCGGTGCCGGGGCCGGTCGCGGTGCAGCGACTCGACGTTCCCGGGGGCCCGCCGCACGCACTCCCGTCGACCGACGCGACGTCGATGCCCGCTGAGGCCGACCGGGCACCGCTGCTCGGGGACGCCGGACCGCTCGCGGTGAATGACACGGTGGTGCTCGAGGCGCCTGGCCCGGGAGAGTTGGTGACGGCCTCGACGCCCATGCCGCTGCGGCGGCTGGACGCCGTGGACGAGGCCACGTTTGCCGGCGGGGCGCCCGAGACGGGGGGCGGCGCAGGGGTGCCGGCCCGGGGCGCCGGCCCCGTGTTCCCGCTGGTGGCGCAGCGGTCGCTGCCTCTCTACACGGTGCCGGAATCGGCGCTGTCCGCCGAGGCGCCGGTCGCCTCCGAGCCTGCGGCCGCGGTCCCGGTCCGATGGGAGCGGGTCGGGAGCGGAACGTCCGACTTACGGGCCGGTGGTTCCGGCGGCCGTGCGTGGTCCGCCGACACGGCCGCCGGCGGTTTCGGTGAGTCCGGCGGCTATGGCGACCACGGCGACCACGGCGGCCCTCGCGGCGGTGGGCACACCGCGACCGGCGGCGGCAGCGCGTACCCCGGCGTCGCCCCCGGCCATGTGGGTGGCGTCGTGCAGCGGGTCGCGGCAGCCGGCGCGGCCGTCCTCGCCGACGGCGCCCCGTCTGCCCGGTCCTACGGCGAAGCCGACCGCCCCGGGTTTCCCGCGCTTTCCGGGCCCCCGGAATTCCCGGGCGGCTCAGGCGCCGGTGCCGTCCTCCCCGATGGCGTCCACCAGCCGTCCACCCGCGCGTTCCAAGGTCCGGGCGACCTCGGCCCCGCGGTCCCGCTGCAACGGCTCGGGGCGGAGCGCGGCGTCGCTCCGCCGCCCCTGCACCAATCCGCACCGCCGACGCCCCTGTCCCCGCCCCCCCGGGGACAGGCGGCGTCGGCCTCCATGGCGCCCGAGGCCAGCGCGGGGGCGGCGGCGGTCGCCGCCGGGGTGGCCCGGTGGACGGCGGACGGCTCCGTGGAGTTCACCGGGCCCGCCGTGCAACGCGCCGAGGACGGCGCGCAGGGCGCCGAGCCGCCCGTCGACCCGCCGGCGCCGCCCGAGCCGGTCGATCCGCCGGGGCAGTCGGTCGGCGCCGACGGCTCCTCGACCTCGGCCGCCGCCCCGGGAAGCGCAGGCGGGGCCGGCGTCACCAAGGTCACGGACGAACTCGTCCGAGCCCTGCTCGCCCCCCTCAGCAGGCTGCTGAGGGCGGAACTGCGCATCGAACGTGAACGCGCCGGGACCTTGATCAACACCCGGCACTGACAGAGCAACCCGTACCGACAGAAAGGCAGGGCATCGGATGTCCACGACCCAGGACCCGGCGGTCACGGTCTGCTTCGTCGTCACGATCGACGGGATCGAGCTGGGGTCGTTCAACAGCTGTGAGGGGCTGGGCTGCGAGGTCGTGCTCGAAGCCCGCGAGGAGGGCGGGAACAACGGTCATGTCTGGCAGTTGCCGACGCGACTGAAGTACCCCAACGTCAAACTCTCCCGACCCCTGACGAAGGACACCCAGAAGGTGGCCAAGTGGTTCGCCAGCATGACCACCGGGTTCGCCCGCAAGACCGCGCACATCGAGGCCCGTACCGGCGACGACATCATGGTCGCCCGCTGGGGGCTGCTGGAGGTGGTGCCGGTGCGGTGGACCGGGCCGACGTTCAATCCCGAGTCGCCCAAGGTCGCCACGGAGACCATCGAGATCGCGCACCACGGCTTCACGACGGAGCCCGGAGCATGAGCGGGCCCGTGGCGTTCAGCGCGGCCGGCGGCGCGAAGTCGGCGGCGGCCGGCGGCGGCAACGCGCGGCCCAAGCTGGAGCACGCCTATCTCGAACTGCGCACCCCGCCCTCGGGCGGCAGCCTCACGCCCGGAGGACCCTGCGGGCGGATCGACTTCCAGTTCAATCCCAAGGAGCTGAGCCTCGGCAAGTCGGCGTCCTGGAAACGCACTCCCGCCAAGGGCGCCAAGAGCGCGGGCCCGCCGGAGTACCAGGGGCCGCAGCCCAGCAAGCTCACCGTCGAGATGTTCTTCGACGCGAGCGACACCCAGGACACCCGTGTCGTCAAGGCCGTGGAGAGCCTGTTCGCCTGCTGCGTACCGACCAACGAGACCCGGCAGGCGCAGCGGTCGTCGCCGCCCTGGGTGGTGTTCCACTGGGGCGGCATCACCGGCTTCCCCGGCTATGTCAGCCAGGTCCAGGTGAAGTACACGCTGTTCACCACGTCCGGGGTGCCGATCCGCGCGGTGTGCCAGGTGACGATGGAGGAGATCAGCGGGGAGACGGCCGGCCAGAACCCGACCTCGGGGGCGCTCACCGCCCGCCGTGTGCACCGCATCCGCGCCGGCGACACGCTCCAGGGCCTCGCCTGGGCCGAGTACGGCGACGCGGCGGCCTGGCGGGCCATCGCCGAGGCCAACGGCATCGACGATCCGATGCGGCTCTCCGAAGGGCGGGAACTGCTGCTTCCCTCGGCCGACGAACTGGACACGGCGGCGGGCGGGACTGCGGAGCTCGTCGGGCCCGGATCCGCGGCGCCCGGCGGCCGGAAGGACCTCTGATGGCCAATGACACCGTCGCCAGGATCCTGGTCATGGAGATCGGCGGGACCAGGCTCCCCGCCGATCTCGTCAACACCCTGGTGGACGGCTATGTCGACGACAGCCGAACCCTGCCCGACACGTTCGTCCTGCGGTTCCGCGACCCCAGCCGGGTGCTGCTCGACAAGGCCGGCATCAAGATCGGCTCCGAGGCGCGGCTGCTGGTCGCGTCCGGCGCGGGCGGCTCGCCGAAACCGCTGCTCAAGGGCGAGGTGACCGCACTGGAGCTGGAATTCGACGAGACCGGGACGTTCACCGTGGTCCGCGGCATGGACAAGGCGCACCGGCTCTTCCGGGGCCGTCGGGTCGCCGCCTACCAGAACATGACCGTCGCGGACATCTGCCGCCGCGTCGCCCAGCGCGCCGGGCTCGGGACGGGGACGATCGACGTCTCCGGCCCGGTCCTCGAACACGTCGCCCAGGCGAACTCCTCCGACTGGGAGTTCCTCCGCGACCTGGCCGAGGACGCCGGAGCACAGGTCTATGTGATCGACGGCGCGCTGCACGTCACCGGGCCCACCGCGGCGTCCGGTGCGCCCGGCTCCTCGGCGCGCGCCGACCGCGACCCGCTCGTGCTGGAACTCGGCAAGAACCTGGTGCGCTGCCGCGCCGGGGTGACCGCCGCCGAGCAGGTCTCCCAGGTCCAGGTGCGCGGCTGGGACACCAAGACCAAGCGGGCCCTCGTCGGCACGGCGGACGCGGGCAAGGCGGACACCGTCCAGCTGGGCATCAGCCCGGCGGAGGCGGCGCGCCCGTTCGGGAAGGCCGACTACCTCGTCACCGACAACACCTACGGCGCGCAGGCCCGCGTCGAGCAGGTCGCCAAGGCGCTGGCGCAGCGGATCGCCGGGTCGTTCGCCGAGATGGAGGCGGTCATCCAGGGCAACCCCGACGTCCGGGCCGGCGGCGCGGTCGCGCTGTCCGGGGTCGGCGCCCCGTTCGAGGGCCGGTACACCGTCACCGCGTCCCGGCACGTCTTCGACGCCCAGCGCGGCTACGAGACCTGGGTGACCGTCTCGGGCCAGCAGGAACGCTCCCTGTCGGCGCTGGCCGGCGGCGGCGCGGGCCGGGGAGGCCGGCTCTCCGATACGGACGGGGTCGTCATCGGCCTGGTCTCCGACACCAAGGACCCGGACAAACTCAGCCGCGTCAAGGTCAAGTTCCCCTGGCTGTCCGAGGAGTACGTCAGCGACTGGGCCCGTTGCGCGCAGACCTCCGGAGGCGGCGGCAAGGACGGCAAGGGAACCTCCGCCTTCGTCCCGGAGGTGAACGACGAGGTGCTGGTCGGGTTCGAGCAGGGCCGGCTCGACCGCCCCTACGTACTGGGCTGTCTCTTCAACGGGCAGGACAAACCGTCCACCGCGAGCGGCGAGTTGATCGACGGGACCAGCGGCGCCGTCAACCGACGGTCGTTCTCGTCCCGCAGCGGCAACCAGCTGGAACTGCTCGACAACGCCTCCGGCCCGCAGGGCGTACGGATGGTCACCGGCGACGGCAAGCTCACCATCGACCTCGACCGCAAGGGCACCAAGATCATCGTGCACAGCGACGGCACGGTGGAGATCGACGCCAAGGACAAGGTCACCGTCAAGGCGGGCAACGGCGCGCTGATGGACGCGGGCAACGGCACCCTCGAACTGACCGGCAAGTCGGTGAAGGTCACCGCGCAGACAGGCGTCCAGGTGGACGGCGGCAGCGGCCAGGTCGGGCTCAAGACCAGCGGGGGAGTGGAGGTGAAGGGCAGTCAGGTCGCCGTCAACGGCACCGCGCGCACGGAGATCAAGGGCGGGGCGACCTGCACGATCAACGCGGGCCTGGTCCGGATCAACTGACGCACCACCGGCCCCGGCACGACGAACAGAAGACGAAGAGCGAACAGCCGACGAAAGAAGGAGCCACCGCCATGCCACCCGCCGCCCGCGTCGGCGATCCCACCGGCCACCCGGGGACGGTCGGCCCGCCCGGCGCGCCCACCGTCCTCATCGGCGGCATGCCCGCCGCCACCGTCGGCACCACCCACGCCTGCGCCTTCCCGCCGCCCGCCGTGCACCCGCCGTCCGTGATCATTCCGCCGGGCTGCCCCACCGTCCTGATCAACGGCAAGCCCGCCGCCCGGATCGGTGACACCGCCGCCTGCGGGGCTCCGATCATCGCGGGCTGCCCGACCGTCCTGATCGGCGGGTGAGCGGCTGATGGGACAGCAGTTCGTCGGCGCGGGCTGGGCGTTCCCGCCGCGCACCGACGCCACCGGGAGCATCGCCCTGGTGCGCGGCGAGCGGGAGATCGAGGAATCGATCCGGCTCGTGCTCGCCACCTCCCCGGGGGAGCGCCCCATGCGGCCGGAGTTCGGCTGCGCCATCCACGACTACGTGTTCGCCCCGGCCGACGCCGGCACCGCGGGCCAGGTCGCCTACGAGATCCGGCTCGCCCTGGACCGCTGGGAGCCGCGGATCGAGGTCGTGGGCATCGACGTCCGGTTCGACGCGGTGGAGGACGGCGTGCTGTACATCGACATCAGCTACACCGTGCGCGGCACGAACGACCCCCGCAACCTCGTGTTCCCGTTCTATGTGATCCCCCCGCACGAGGAAGGAGCAGGTCCGTGACGCTGCCCAGCCCGCACCTCGACGACCGGAGGTTCCAGGGCCTCGTCGACGACGCCAAGAGGTTCGTCCAGCAGCGTTGCCCCGAGTGGAGCGACCACAACGTCTCCGATCCGGGCGTGACGCTGATCGAGGCGTTCGCCACGATGGTCGACCAGCTCCTCTACCGCCTCAACCGCGTGCCGGAGAAGAACTACCTGGCCTTCCTCGACCTGATCGGCGTCCGGCTGCACCCGCCCACCGCCGCCCGCACGGACGTCGCGTTCTGGCTCTCCGCGCCGCAGCCCGAGACCGTCCGGGTCAGGGCCGGCACCGAGGTCGCCACCGTGCGCACCGAGACCGAGGAGGCGGTGGTGTTCACCACCGTCCGAGACCTGGCGATCGTGCCGTGCGGGCTGACCCGGCTGGCGACCTGCCCCGCCGGCGGCGGCGCCGCCGACCGTACGCAGGAACTCGCCCTCGGCCGCGACGTGCCCTGCTTCGACGACGAGCCCGCCCCCGGCGACGCCCTGTACGTCGGCCTCACCAACCCCGTCCCGGCCGGGGTCGTCGTGCTGCGGCTGGACTGCCGGGTCGACGGCGTCGGCGTCGACCCGCGGCGTCCGCCGCTGCGCTGGGAGGCGTGGGACGGCACGGCCTGGGCGCGCTGCGACGTCGAGGAGGACACGACCGGCGGCTTCAACCGCCCCGGCCAGGTGGTGCTGCATCTGCCGGGCGGCCACGCGGAATCCACCATCGCGCGCCAGCCCGCGGGGTGGGTGCGCTGCCGGCTGGTCTCCGCCGAGCCGGACCAGCCGACCTATCTGCACTCGCCGACCATCCGCGAGGCCGAGGCCTTCACCATCGGCGCGACGGTCGAGGCCGTGCACGCCGAAACGGTGACGGACGAGGTCCTGGGACTGTCCGAAGGCGTGCCCGGCCAGTCCTTCCACGTCTCCCGGCCACCCGTCGTCCCTGGCGACGAGCCGTTCGTCGTGGAGGTGGCGGACGGCTCGGACTGGTCGCAGTGGCACCGCGTCGACGACTTCGCCCACTCGGGACCCGGTGACCGGCACCTGACGCTGGACCCGAACTCCGGCCGGATCGACTTCGGTCCGGCCGTTCGCGAGCCGGACGGGACGATCCGCTACTACGGCGCCGTGCCGGCCAAGGGCGCCCCGGTGCGGATCCGCTCCTACCGGACCGGCGGCGGCAGCCCGGGCAACGTCGCCACGGGGACGCTGCGGGTGCTGCGCACCTCGCTGCCGTTCGTCGCGCGGGCCGAGAACCGGCGGGCCGCCGTCGGCGGGGTCGACGGGGAGACCGTGCAGAGCGCCAAGGTCCGCGGCCCCATGACGCTGAGCACCCTGTACCGGGCGGTCGTCCCGCGCGACTACGAGGTGCTGGCGCGGGAGGTCGCCCCGGACGCCGCGCGGGTCGCCTGCGTCCCCGCGGGGGAGGGCGAGGAGGGCGGCGTGCGGCTGCTCCTGGTGCCGGCCGTGCACAGCGACGAACAGGGGCGGCTGCGCTTCGACGACCTGGTCCCGCCCCGGGAGACGCTGCGGAGCCTCTCCGACTATCTGGACCAGCGCCGTCCCATCGGCACCCGGCTGGTGGTCGAACCGCCCTACTACCAGGGGGTCACCGTCGTGGCGTCCGTCCTGGCGGCCCGCGGCGCGGCCGCCGACCAGGTCCGCACCGCGGCGCTGGCCGCCCTGTACGGGTATTTCAACCCGATCACCGGAGGACCGAGCGGGCAGGGCTGGCCGTTCGGGCGGCCGATCCACGCCGGAGAGGTGTACGCCGTCCTCCAACGGGTGCCGGGCGTCGACCTCGTCGAGGACGTCAGGCTCTTCCCGGCCGACCCGCTGACCGGGCAGCGCGCCGACCCGGTCACCAGGATCGTGCTCGACCCGCACGCCCTCGTCTTTTCCTACGAGCACCAACTCAGAATGCGGGAGGCCTGAATGCGCGGAACCGTCGAGGGGCTGCCCACGCCTCATCCACTCATCTACCAGCTCCCCGCCGTGTACCTGGGAGAGGACTTCATCCAGCGGTTCCTGGCGGCGCTGGACGACGTACTGGCGCCGGTGCTGCTGACCATCGACAACCTCCCCGCCCACCTCGACCCGCGCACCGCCCCGGAGGACTTCCTGGCGTGGATGGGCGAGTGGGTGGCCACGGACCCGGCCGCCGGCCGGTCGGCCGGACAGCACCGGGCCGCCGTCCTCGGGGCGGTGGAACGGCACCGCAGGCGGGGCACGAGAGGCGGACTCGCCGAAGCCGTACGGCTGGAGTTCGGCACGGAGGCGGAGATCGAGGAGACGGGCGGATCGTCGTGGTCCGAGACGGCGCACAGCCCGCTGCCCGGGCCCTCCGATGCTCCGCCCCGGGTCACCGTACGGGTGCGGGTCGCCGACCCGGACCCGGCGGGCGCGGAGCGGCTGCGGCGGCTGGTGGCCGGCGAGGTGCCGGCGCACGTCGGGTACGACACGGAACTGCTGCCCCTCGCGGACGCGTCATGAGCGGCCCCGGCGGGCTGGTCTGCCCGGACTGCGGCCACCACAACGCGCCGGGCACGGCGTTCTGCGCGTCCTGCAACGCCTTCCTGGATTGGGAGCAGAGCGGCGCCGGCTCCGCGAACGGCGGTCAGGGCACGGCGGCGGCGCCCCACGCGGCCGTCGCGGGACCCGCCGTCTCCGGCCCGGCGGCGCCGGGTCCCGTGGCGCAGGGCGCCGTGCTGCCGGACGCGCCCGCGTCCGCTCCCGGGCCGTCCGTCCAGGGAGCCGCGGCCACCGGTCCCGCGCCGGAGCCTGCGGCCACCCGGACCGCTTCCGTGCTGCCCCGGCCGGAGACTTCGGCGCCCGCTCCGACCCAGCCCCAGGCGCCGCCGCCGACGGAACCCGGGACCTCCGGCACCGTGCGGCGGCCCGGTGAGCGGTCGGCGGACCCGGACGACCTGCCCGCGTCGCCGGGCACGGACGACACCACCGCGCCCGTGCCCGGCCCCCGGACTCCGGTCCATGACCTGGTCTGTCGGGAATGCGCACAGGCCAACCCCCGTACCCGCACCCTGTGTCTGCGCTGCGGCGCCGTCCTCACCGCGCCCGTGGCGCAGGAGGAACGGCTCTCGTGGTGGGCGCGACTGCTGCGGCGTCTCCGCCGCCGCCCGCGGCCCCGGCTCGCGGCCGGGCAGCGTCCCCCGGCCCGGGCCTGGCGACGGCCGAGCCTCGCGATCCCGCTCACGCTGGTCCTCCTGCTCGGCGGCGGCTACCTCGCCCGGCCCCACCTGGGCAGCCTCATCGACAACCTTCGCAACCGGACCGCCAAACCCACCCCCGTCAACCCGAAGTTCGCGGAGGCGTCCAGCCAACTCAAGGATCACGGGCCGAACCTGGCCTTCGACGGCGCGAACAACACCTACTGGGCGCCGGCGCCGGCCGGCGCGGGTACGGGTGAGGCTCTGGAGGCGCGCTTCGAACAGCCTGTCACGCTCGAGAAACTCATCATCCATATCGGGGTCTCGATCAACAAGGACGAGTTCCTCAAGCAGGCCAGGCCGTCCGTCCTCGACGTCGAGCTGGGCGAAGCGGACGGCGAGGTCGTGAGGAAGCAGCTCAAGCTGGAGGACAAGCCGGGGCCGCAGACGCTCGACCTCAGGGGGAAGAACGTCAGCTCGGTGCGGTTCGTCGTCCGGTCGAGTTTCGGAGTGGAGGGGAAGCAACGGCATTCGGGGATCTTGGAGGTCGAGTTCTTCGGCCGGCGATGACGTCGGCCCGTGACGTGCTCCGGAGCAGGCGGCCCGGCGGCCGCGCGCCCCGGCGCCCGCCGCTACACCGGATGGGAGAGCCCGCCGGACGGCGGGATCCCCAGGGAGGCCAGCATGGCCGAGTAGCCGCTGCGGGCCCGCGCGCTGTCGGCCGCGAGCCCTGCGGCGTCGCAGGCCCGGATCAGGACCCGCCACGCGGCGTCGCGGTGCCCGTCGACCTCGAGGCAGCGTTCGGCCGCTTCCACCGCCTCCACGGGCCGGCTCTGGGCGAGTCGTATCTCGGCCAGCGCCACGGCCGCGTTGGCCGCTTCCCGGCGCAGCCGTTCCCGGTCGGCGGCCACCCACTCGGCCTGCCCGTCCTCGGGCAGCAGCTCACCCGCGTAGTGGTCCAGAGCGATGCGGAACGCGTCCGCCGCCTCCTCCAGCCGCTTCTGCGCCCGGGCTCGTCGGCCGTCGCGCACCGCACGCTCGAAGGCCGCGACGTCGCTCAGGTCACCGGGCGCCAGCACCAGCCGGTAGGAGTCGCCCTGCCGCGCGATGAGCCGCGAACCGCCCCTGGGACGTTCCGGTTCCAGGAAGGAACGCAGACTGGAGACCGTCACCTGGAGGTTGTGCAGCGTGGACGGGGTCGTCACTCCGTCCCAGAACGCGAGCACCAGATGGTCTCGGTGGACCGCCTGGCCGGCGCGTACCGCGAGGAGCCGCAGCACCGCCTGGGCCCTGGGGCGCAGCTTCGCCCAGTCGTGCTCGCGCCCGGCCAGGGTGAACTCGAAGCCGCCGAGGCAACGCACCGTCAGGACCGGCAGCGGCCGTGTGCCGAGGACGCGTCCGGACGCGGTGGTGTGGTGTCCGCCGGTTTTGGTCCGGCCCGCCGCCGCTGCGCCGTCCCCGATCGGGACGCCGCCGGCCGCGAGCGCGGTGAGCCAGGAGCGCAGCCCGGACACCGGCAGCCCCGCGGACCGGGCCGTCGACCAGGCGGCTTCCTGCAAGTCGGCCCCGTTCGCCGCATCGGGCGCCGCCAGAGCCATGGCGCCCATCGCCAGTGCACGTGCCCCCGGTACCCCCGCCGACCGGGCGAACGCCTCTGCCTGGGCCGCGCGCTGCCCCGCGTCGGGCAGATCGTGCGCGACCTCCACGACGGCGAGGGCGGCCCGGCCCCACGCCTCCAGCGTGCCCCAGCCCAGCGCCCGGAACCGCCGTACGACCTCCTCCAACTCGCCGATGCCGGGGCGCCCCGCGCGTACCGAGCGCAGGCACCCGGCCAAGGCGGCGAGCGCCGCCCCCTCCGCGTCGCCGATCCGCGTGCACTCCTCCAGCACGACGACCGGCTGCCCGGCGTCCTCGGGGTGCGGTCCCAGGCCCAGCAGGCACCGGGCGGCCCGGCTCAGCCACGGCAGGTCCAGCCGCTCGGCGTCGTACGCGATCCGCTGGAGTTCCGGGTAGGGGACCGGACTGGCCGGGCCCCCGGCCAGCACCGTCAGCGCCACCCGGACCAACTGCCCGGACAGCGCGACCAGGGCGTCGTCCGTTGCCTCCGCCAAGGCCCGGCGCACGGTGGTGCCGGCCGTCCGGTCCCCCGTCAGGGCGGCGGCGACGCCCTGGACGAGGAGAGCGGCGGAACTGCCCGCTCCGTCCTCGGCGACGCGCCCGACGGAGCGGCCGAGGTGCGCCCCCGGGGGGCCGGCGACGACGGCGCGCAGCGGGTCGGGCCAGTCGGCGGACCCGAGGTGGCGGCGCGCCGCCGAAGGCGGCGGGTCCTGGTGCTCGCCGGTGGCGGCGCAGGCGGCGGCCCGGCCGCGCAGCCGCGCCAGTTCGACGTCGGTCAGCGTGTCGGCGAGCCGCGCGCGCAGACACTCGCGGAGCAGCGGCTCGGCGGCGTACGTCCGCCCGTCCGGATCGGCACGCAGGACGCCGTGCTCGTGGGCCAGCGACCACAGCAGCTCGGCGCTGTCGGCCCGGCCGGTCAGCGCGCGGCAGGCGTCGGCGGTGAGCCGGCTCAGCAGGCACGTCTCCGTCAGGAACCGTCCGAGACGCTCGGGGAGCGGGGCGAGCACCTCCCGCTCCAGGTATTCGCGGCCGAACATCCCCTCGGCCAGGATCCGTTCCTGACCCGTGTCGGGGCGGGCCGCCACGGCCGCGGCGAACAGCCGCAGCGTCGCGGCCCTGCCGCCGGTGGCGCGGACCAGGGGCAGGGCGATGCCGGGGCGCAGCGCCGTGCCGTACAGATGTGGGAACAGGTGCTCGACCTCCCAGGAGCGGAAACGCAGCGCGTCGGCGTTCAGCACCGTCGCGCCCGACGCCTCCAGCGCGGACATCGACAACCCGGCGGCGGGACGGGTCCCGATCAGCACCCGTGGATGGGGCGGCGCCAGTCGGCCGAGCCGGATCACCAGCGCCCGCGCGGCCGCCGAGAGCAGGTGCATGTCATCAATGACGACCAGTTGCCCGTCGGCTCCGCCGTCCCCGGCGTCGAGGCGCCGCGCTGCCTGCCGAGCTGCGCCGGGCGGCCCCGCGGAGCCTGCCAGCGCGTCCGCCGGGTACCCGAGCGTGGTCAGCAACTCCCGTTCGTCGGCGTCGGGCCGGGCCTGATACCACGTCACCGGGCCCGGATGCGCCTTGGCCGCCTGCGCCAGCAGCGCGGTCTTGCCGAAGCCGGGCGGCGCGACCGCCAAGCCCAACGAGCAGTGGGCCAACAGCTCGGTCAGGCGGCCCCGGGACATGGTCTCAGAGGTGGGTATCCGGTATGCGGTCCACTGCTGAGCCGGTAAAAGACTCGTCATACGCCTCATCTCCGTGGTTCCCGGACGCCTTGACAGATGTGTCCCATTTCGACTGTTTCTTCTTTTGTGCTGTTTTTTGGTACTGAAAAGCCTGGCAGGTTATGGGCTGTAGAGGTTCCGTCGGCGTGGGGTGTCATTTTCGTGCTTTTCCCTCATCGGGCGCGCCCGGAAACGGCCAATGCCAAAGAGAGTGTCGTTTCAGGCCCGAGAGATGATCGACGCGACGGGCGAAAGTTTCGCAACGCGGCTGGAAACCACTGTGCCGACCTCTCGTCGAGGCCGGCTTCCGGTGCCCACAGCGGGACCTTGGCCCGGAATTGCCCCGGAATTACCCCGGAACTGCCGGACCAGGTGTCATCCCGGTGGATGCGCCGATGCGAAGGATCCGTTGTGGTGGACGAGTGCTGTGGCGTCTTCGGCGACCGCGCCCGAGTCGACCTCGCCGACGACCGGAAGGTGGTCGCCGACGGTCTGACGGAGTGTGATGCGGGCACGAGGATGCTCTCCCGCGGCCGCGGCCGCGGCCGCAGCCGCTGCAGGACGCGCTCGGCGATGTCGTCGCCCTGCCGCTCGGCGGCCTTGGCGACCAGCGAGGCGGGCCATGAGCCGGCCGGCCTGCGCACCCGCCTGCACCACATCCGTGCCGACTCCCTCGACGGCGACCCCGCCCAGCCCGGCGGCATGCGCGGGTTCGCGGCCGTCAGCGGGAAGTGCGTCGGTGACTGCATCTTCGTCCCGCCCTTCGTGCCGCACCGGGAGGGGAACCCGGATCTTCCCCAGCTGTACGCGGTGTCGGCCGACGAGGTGTGACGGACCGACGGGTTCGAGGAGGCCCGTCGGTGACGGGGCCGACGCGCCTTCGTCGTTCAGTCCAGGTCGGACATGTCGAGTACGAAGCGGTGACGGACGTCGTTGCGCCGGAGACGGTCGAGGGCCTCGTTCACCCGCGCCGAGGGGAGGAGTTCGATGTCGGCGGTGATGCCGTGCTCGGCGCAGAAGTCGAGCATGGCGGCGGTCGCGGGCCTGCCGCCGCTGCCCGCCGAACTGAGCTTCTTGCGGCCCACGAGCAGGTCGGTGGTCTCCACCGTGACGGGTCCCAGGTGCCCGAGGTGGCTGAGCGTCCCGTCCATGGCGACCAGGCGCAGGTAGGGGCCGAGGTCGTGCGGGGCGGAGATGGTGTCGATGACGACGTCGAACGGGTCGCGCGCGTCAGCCATCTGTTCCGGGTCCGTCGAGACGATCAGACCGTGGGCGCCGAGCCGACGAGCGTCGTCGGCCTTGTCCGGTGAGCGGCTGGCCACCGAGGCGTCGGCGCCGAGCGCCACGGCGATCTTGACCGCGAGGTGGCCCAGGCCGCCCAACCCCGCCACCGCGACGCGGGTTCCCGGTGCCACGCCGAGGGCGTGCAGCGGCTCCCGGACAGTGATCCCGGCGCAGAGCAGCGGAGCGGCGGCGGCCGGATCCAGGCCGACGGGAAGCGGATGGGCGAAACGGTCGCGGACGACGTATTCGCGGGAGTAGCCGCCCAGTGTGACCGATCCGTCGTGGCGGTCGATGCCGTCGTAGGTCAGGGTCGGGAAGGCGTGGCAGAAGTTCTCCTGGCCGGCCCGGCGCATGGCGCACTCGCCGCACGAATCGACGATGTTGCCCACCGCGACCGGGTCGCCCACGGTGAAGCGGGTGACCGCGGGGCCGGTCCCGGTCACCGCGCCGGTGAACTCGTGCCCCGGTACCAGGGGGCGGCCTCGTTCGCCGTCCCGGGCGCCGGCGGCGTGCAGATCGGTGTGGCGGACGCCGCAGTAGTCCACCCGGACCGCGAGGTCGTCGGGGCGCAGGTCGCGCCGTTCCGGTCGCGTCCGCCGCAGCGTCGGTGAACGATGGGCGCGTGTGGCCGCGCCGAGCAAACCAACTGTTCTGTTTGGTACCGTAGGGGCATGGCTGATCCGCCCCTCACCTCGCGTGGAGCCGCGACGCACCGACGCATCCTCGATGTCGCGACCCAGGAGTTCGCCGAGCATGGGATCGCCGGCGCGCGCGTCGAGCGGATCGTGGCCGCGGCACGCACCAACAAGGCGCAGCTCTACGCCTACTTCGGCAGCAAGGAAGGGGTCTTCGACGCCATCTTCTTCGGCTCGCTGGAGCGGATCGTGAACGTCGCGCCGATCGACGCCACCGACCTCGCGGACTGGGCCGTCCGCCTCTACGACGAGTATCTGCGCCGCCCCGACCTCATCCGACTGGCCACCTGGGCCCGCCTGGAGCGCCGCCCGGCCGGCCATCTGGTCGACGACCCCGACCGCCTCGACGACCACAAGCTGGGCGCCATCGCGAAGGCGCAGGCCGCCGGCCTGGTGCGCCAGGGCGACCCGTTCGACGTGATGGCCATGGTGATCGCCATGTCCATGGCGTGGTCACCGGTCAGCAATGTCTACGCGGCGACCGCGCAGGAGCCCCCCGAACTGCACGAGCGACGCCGCGCCCTGCTCCGCGAAAGCGTCCGCCGCGCCATGACAGCCGACTGACAACCGCCAGGAACCGCCCCGCCGTTCCGCGAAGGCATCCGCCGCCTCATGTGAGGATGTGGCCATGGTGTGGGTGGGGAAACGCGGGAAGCGGACGGCCGGGTTCGTGGCCGTGGCGGGTGCGGCGCTCGCGCTGACCGCTTGCGGCGCGGGCGGTTCCGACGAGGGGGACGTCGGGGGCCGCGAGGCGAAGTACAAGCGTGTCATCGAAGATCCTCATCCGCGCCCCGCCGACGTCATCGAGGCGGCCGGCGCGCCCAGCGACGTGCTCCGGGCGGACGACGGCTCGCTGCTCCTGACATACGACGCCGACAACGTCGAGGACGACGAGGGTCCGGCCGCCACCGCCTGGCGCATCGTCGGCGCGGACGGCCGAACGGTCGCGGAGCACGCGGAACACGCGGACGCGGAGGCGGTGCCGCCCGCTTTCAAGGGGGTGCCCGGGGGCTTCGTGCAGGTGCCGCCGGGGGAGGGGGCCGAGGGAGCGTACGTCCTCGACGTGCACGGCAAGCGGCACAAGGTCGGCTCCGTGGAGACCCCCTTGCGCCCCCGCCCCGGCGACATCCTGATCACCGAGCTGGAGCCGATCCTCATCTACCGACCCGCCACACGCACCGTGGCTCCCCCGGCCGGTGTGCCGGACGACGGCGTCCGCTTCGCCGTCGACGAGCGCGGCACGGTCTGGAGCCTGGACCAGCCCCTGACCGAAGACCCCGACCGCGTCGTCCGGCAGCGCGACGCTCGCACCCTTGGCTCCACGACCGTCCCGAAGCCGTACACAGGGGGCGCCCTCGCCGCCCGGGGCGGCAGCGCGGCCCTGACCCTCACCCGGGACGAGGACGTGCGCGGCCTGCTGGTGACGACGGACGACGGCGGGCACTGGCAGACGGTCCTCGACGGCGGCATCCCCTGGAAGGACCTGAAACACGGCCCGGAGTCGTCGGCCCTGGAATTCCTCGCGGACGGGCGGCTGCTCGTGGGAGAGGAGGGCGGCCGCCACTGGCTCGCCGACGACCGCGCCAACAGCGCCTTCCACGAGCTGAGGACACCGGCGACGTTCACCTCGCTCACCGCCGACGGCACGACGCTCTACGGCATCGCGGACGCGACGACGGCGACGTACGACCTGGTCGAGGGCGAAGGACTGTGGATCTCCCAGGACGGCGGTCGCGAGTGGCGACGGTACGAGGAGCGCGGATAGCGGCGCAACGGGTGCGTGTACGCGGACGCCGCGCGGTCGTTCACGCCGGCCGGCGCCCGGTGGGTGAGAGCGGTGGAAAGAATCTCGGGTCCGGCGTCGAAAGGCGGCGCGGCCTTCTCCGACCGAGTCGGTCGAGCAGAGGGACCACAGGCTACGTAGGCCGTCCACCAGCAGTTGGGCGGGACGCGACCCGGGAGGATGGGCCTGACGGGCGGTGGTCCGTTCCACGAGCATGCGGCCTGCCAGCCGGGCCATCCCGGGCGAGTTGAGATCGAAGCGGCGGCTGCGCCCCTCCGACGCCATGTGCCACATGGCGTCCAGGGACTCTCGCACCTGCCCCCGCAGGATCCTCAGGTCGTCGTCCGTCACCGCCAGGAAGGTCTCCAGCCGTTCCGGGCCGGAGGTTTCGGCGCGCTCCGCAAGCTGCTCGCTGTGACAGTGCGCTGCCGGCAGCCACGCCGCGCGGGACTGTGCGGGCGGTCCCGCGAACGCCATGGCGGCGCGTAGGTCCGCCATGAACACGCTGTCCTGGGTGGGCAGGGCCGGTGCGTTCAGCCAGATCAGCACGCCGCGGACGCGCCCGTCGAGCTCGGCGCGCGATGCGGTCGCAAGGTCGCAGCGACGGCGGAGGTTGTCTCTCATCTGCCGCACGGCCGCTTTGTTCTCCATGTCCAGGTCGGCCGAGGCTTCTGCCCAGTCGTACCAGGGCCTGTCCGGCTCGCGGTATTCCGCCGGGATCCGCTGCAACGCCTCGGTCTCTCGCTTTCGGACCTTGCTGTACTCGGGAAAGTAGTTCTTCAGCAGGGCAGCACGCAAAGGATCGAAGGGCACCGGGACCTCGTTGAAGAACGCCAGAAGAGCCAGCTCCTCGTTCGTTCTGCACAGCGGGGCGCATACCAGGAGCCCTGTCACGAGGGCGGCTGTCTCCGGCGGGTGGACCGTGGAGTTCCCGATCCGCATCAGGGAGTCAGGTCCAGGCCGGGGAATCAGCCCGGCCGTTCGCCACCGCTCCAGCTGGTAGGGGCTCAGTTCCAGTCCCGATGCCGCTGTGAGCCGGATCAAATGCCTGTCGGCCGCGTTGGGTTCGGTTCTCACCATGGGCCCAAGCTACGAAAGGGACTTCCGCTGTTTTCGTGCGGAAGCGCGGGGCATCGCCGCAAGGGTGTGACGCGACATCAATGCGGAGGGCCGGCGTAACCAGGTGACGCCGCGCACATACCGCCGGTAACCGCGCCTGGTGGGTGTTAGCTTCCCGCCGTGACTTTCGCGGCTCTGGATGCCTTCGCGCCGGGTACCGGAGCAGCCGGGCCCGACCCCGCGCCGGGGCCCGGATCCTCCGACCCCCGTGCTCCGCTGGGCCTGCTCGACCTGTTCGGCGACTCCTTCGTCCGCGACCCCTACCCCTGGCTGGACCTCCTGCGGACCGAGGCTCCCGTGCACCACGACCCGGCCACCGGCCTGTGGCTGGTCAGCCGCCACGAGGACATCCGCCGGGTCCTGCTCGACCCGGACCGGTTCCTCCCGGACAACGCCCAGCACGCCGTCACCGCGCTGCCCGTCGCCGCGCTGCGGATCCTTGCCCGCGCCGGCTTCTCCCTCCCGCCCGCGCTCGCCGACAACGGCACCCCGAGCCACTCCGGACTGCGCCGCGTGGTCACGCGGTTCTTCAACGCACAGCGCGTCGCGGCCGCCGTCCCGGTGATCGAGCGCATCGCCGACGAACTGCTCGACGCGGTGCGCTCCCAGGTCGACTCCGCCGGCGGCTGCGACCTGTTCACCTCGTTCGCGCAGGTCCTCCCGTGCAGGGTGCTGATGGAACTCCTCGGCATCCAGGGCGTCGACCCGGCCACGTTGATCCGCTGGAGCGACGCCTCACTGGAACTGTTCTGGGGGCGGCCCTCGCTCGAACGGCAACGGGAACTGGCGCAGCGCGTCGGTGACTTCCATCAGTGGCTCACCGCGACCGTCCGCGCCGGCACGGCCCCCTCCGGCTCGTTCATCGCCGCGCTCGCCCGCCACCGCCTGCCCGACGGCCGTCCACTGGACGTCGGGACCGCGGTCACCGTGTGCTTCTTCGTCTTCATCGCCGGCCAGTCCACCACCGGACAGCTCATCGCGACCGTGCTGCGGCGGGCGTCGGCCGAGCCCGGAATGTGGGTGCGCGTGGCCGAGGAGGCGGGTCTGGCCGAGGCCTGGGCGGAAGAGGTTCTGCGGCGCGAACCGCCGGTGACCACCTGGCGCCGGGTGACCGCCCGGGAGACTCGGCTGGGCGGGGTACGACTGCCGGCGGGCGCACCACTGCTGCTCATGCTCATGGGCAGCGGATCCGACCCCGAGGTCTTCGCGGAGCCGGACCGGATGTGCCCGCACCGGGCGAACGTCCGCCACCACCTGGCCTTCGGCGCCGGTCGCCACCGCTGCCCCGGCGCGTCCCTGGCCCGCACCGAGGCGGCGGTGGCCCTGCGGGCGGCGGCCCGCGGCCTCCCGGACCTCCGACCGGCGGCCGCCACGGCAGAGACCCCCATGCTCGGCCTGCTGTCGTTCAGAGCACCGCTGAGCGTGGATGTGGTGGCGGACGTGCGGAACCCCCGGCAGCACTGAACTTGACGTGAGCGTCGAGCCGTGGGTTCGGCTCGCGCGAGGCGTTGATCGACGCCGTGTCCCGCCGGTACGCGGCCGAGCAGCCGGCTGCGGTGTGGGCGATGGTGGAGGAGCGCGAGCGGCAGCTCATCGAGTCTGCGATGAGTTCGGCGGCGCCCACCGGTCTACCTCTCGACCGGGAACACCGACTCTGCGGGAGCAAGCCATGGGCCTCATCCACATCGAACTGTTCACGACCCTCGACTTCGTCGCGCAGTCGCCCGGCGGCCCCGACGAGGACCCGGTGGGGTTCCCCTTCGGCGGCTGGCAGGCGCCCCTGCTGGACGAGGTCGCCGGGGCGCAGATCGGCGCCGCGTACGAGGGCACGGACGCCCTCCTGCTCGGCCGGCGGACGTATGACATCTTCGCGGCCTACTGGCCGTACCAGGAGGGCGGCGAGGACAACGAGATCGCCACGCTCTTCAACAGCGTCCCGAAGTACGTGGCCTCCCGCGGCAGGCCCGAACTCCCGTGGGCCGGATCCACACAACTCGGCCCGGACCTGGCCGGCGCGGTGCGCGAGATCCGTGACCGGCACGAGCACATCAAGGTGGTCGGGAGCCTGAACCTGGTGCAGACCCTCCTGCGCGAGAAGCTCTTCGATCGCCTCGACCTCTGGGTGCACCCGATCGTGCTCGGCGTCGGGAAGAAGGTGTTCGACGGCGGCGCGGTGCCCACGAACGTCACCCTCCTCGAACCGCCGGCGGCCAGTGCGAAGGGCACCGTGTTCCTGCGCTACGGGCTCGCCGACGGCACGCCCGGGACGGGGGACATGAGCGCACCCGATCGCGGCCTCGGGAACGACGACTGAAGCCGCCCCGCGCGAGGTCCGGCCCCATCGCGTGCGTTGCTGACAGCTCCGTCCCATAACCTCGTGCGGAGAGACGTCGGATGCGACGTGCAGCCACTCTGAGGAGGCGATGGTGCTCGGAAGGGACACGCGGTTGCTGGTGGGCGCCGTGATTCTGGCCTGCGTGGTGCTCGCCGGCCCCAGCGTACCGAGCGGTGCCCCCTCCGCCGGGTCGCTGCCCGTCGACGCCGTCAGGGACGTCGTACCGAACCGGGTCATGACGTGGAACCTCTGCAACCCCTGCGAGAAGAGCAACGTCGACCGGGCAGCGGAGATCGCCACGTACGCGCCCCAGGTGATCGGTTTCCAAGAAGCGTGCGTGCGTGACGTCGAGGGGATCCGGGACCATCTGAAGAACCTCTACGGGCTGGTCTACCACGTCGAGTACGGGTCGGTTCTGCAGAACTGGGGCCGCTGCGGGGGCGTGCCGTGGAACCCGGGGGCCTACGGCCAGGCGGTCCTCTCGGCGGCCCCGATGACAGACCCGGTCAATGTGGAGTACCCCGACGGCGGATCCGAGGACCGTGGGTACATGGCGGTCACCACCCGTGTGGGCGGCCGGTCCGTGCGGGTCTTCAACACGCACCTCGCCGAACGGCGGCAGGAGGCGGTCCGAGCGGGTCAGACCGGCGTGCTCGCCAAAGTCGTCGCCCGGCAGGACCGCGCGATCGTTCTCGGCGACTTCAACGCCGTGCCGGACGCTTCCGAGCTCACCGGGATGTGGGCACTGGCCACGGACGCAGACCCCGAGTGCGGTCCCTCGTCCACCGGAACCTGCCGGACGACCACCGACTGGCGGAGCAAGTTCGACTACATCTTCCTGCGAGGCATCGCCGCGCTCGAGCAGCATGTGCATCCGACCGCCTACTCGGACCACGACCTGGTGCAGGCAGACCTGGACCTGAGCTGAGCCCGCGCAGCGGCAAATCGGGCGCAGCGGGCGCGTAGGCACCGGGGCGTAGGCCGCCCCCGTATCGGACTGCGACTGCGGCAGGCCGTCGGGGGTGCCGTGGGCCAGGCCCGTCCGGTGGGCGATGACGACGAGTCGGGCCCGGTCGGGGAGTTGTTCGGGGTGGTGCGGCGGGGCGTCGTCCGGTGTGGCCAGGAAACGGGCGAACAAGGAGCGGGTCGCGGCGGGGGCGGGAGAGTGTCGCCGTCGGCGATCGTACGCACGGCGTTCAGCAGGTCCCTGGCCCCGATGCCCTTGCCGATGAAGCCGCCCGCTCCCGCGCGCAGCGCCTGGGCGACGTACTCGTCGGTCTCGTACGTAGGCGCGGCGCTGGGTGGTCTCCACCGCCCCCGACTCGTCTCCGGGCAGCCCGAGTTCGAGGTTCAGCGCCGGTACGGCGACGGCCCCGAGACCGAGTCCGGCGATCAACAGCACGGCGACCGGCCGGCGCAGCACGCACCGCGCCCGGCGGGTGCCGAGCCCGGGCCGGCCGGCCGCGGTGGGCGCGGGTGCGGGCACGCTTCCCGGCCGGGCGGCCCGGCGCACGGCGTGCAGCGCGGGCGGGTCGCCGTCGGCGACGCGCCGGGCGAGTGCACGGGCACCGTGCAGCGGGTCGTCGGCGGTCGACTCGGGGATGCCGAGGCCGTGAGGGCCGTCAGGTTGACGTCGTTCAGGATTCCGCCGACGCGCCACCGACCCCTGGCCGGCTGACGAAGCGGGCGTCAGCGTGGGTCTGCGGGGCTGTCCTGGGCGAGGGTGCGTAGGACGAGCCCGCACCAGCGGAAGTTCTCCTGCTCGAAGGCGATGCCACGGACGAGGGTGAGATAGCGGCCGAGCTGACTGGGCTGCTGGGCCAGGTAGTCGGCCTCGTTCCGTCCGTCGAGCAGGTACTCGCGCGAGCGCTCGTACTGCTTGAGCTTGCGCTCCGCGGCCTCCAGCCTGGCCTGTACGGCGATACGCAGGCTCGGGATGTCGGCGAGTTCCATGGCGGTGATCTGCACGAGGAGTTCGTCGCGGATGGCCATGGGTTTGGGCGTGCCGGTGGTGAAGTCGTGCAGGGCCCGGCGGCCGGCGTCGGTGAGGGAGAACAGCCGTTTGTTGGGGCGGCGTTCCTGTTCGACGACGCGTGCCTGGACGAGTCCTGCGGCCTCCATTTTCTCCAGTTCGCGGTACAGCTGCTGGGGCGTGGCGGTCCAGAAGTGCGAGACGGCCACATTGAAGGCTTTGGCCAGGTCGTAGCCGGAGGACTCGTTGTCGGTGAGTGCCGCCAGGATCGCGTTGCGCAGGGCCATGCCGGTCATGATAGCGACAACATATGCATTGATTGCAAAGTTTACTATTTGCTTCTCTGGACATATGGATGGCGGTCGCCCTAGTGTGTGGCGGGACTTAGTCAACAAGTTGAGCATGAGGAGCGTTGATGACTTCTTTCCGTGAGGCGGTCGACGCACGCGACATGGACGCCGTCGAGGCGATGCTGGCCGACGACGTGGTGTTCCACAGCCCGGTGGCTTTCAAGCCCTACCCCGGGAAGGCCGTCACGGCGGCGATCCTGCGCACGGTGGTGCAGGTCTTCGAGGACTTCCACTACGTGCGGGAGATCCACGACGCGGGCGGCCTTGATCACGCCCTCGTCTTCGAGGCCAAGGTCGAGGGCCTCGACATCACCGGCTGCGACTTCCTGCGCTTCGACGACGAGGGCAAGATCGTCGACTTCATGGTCATGGTTCGCCCGCTGCGCGCCGCCGAAGCGCTCGCGCGCGAGATGGCGGCGCGGTTCGAGCAGATCCAGGCCGAGGCCGCAGCATCCGGTTGAGCGGTTGAGCGGTTGAGCGGTTGAGCGGTTGAGCGGTTGAGCGGTTGAGCGGTTGAGCGGCTGAAGGGCTCAACAGCCCGGGAGACGCAGACGCGGACACCACCTGCCCCTCTGGAACAGCGCCATGCCCGTCCAGCTCACCGCGCTCGCTCCGTCCCGGCATCCATCGCCACGGCCACGGCCACGGCCACGGCCACGGCCACGGCCACGGCCACCGCCACGGCCACGGTCCACGGCCACCGGTTCGGGTCTCTCCGCCCCCGCCGTTCCGGGGCCCGGTGTTCACCGTGGCCGCCGTGCTTCCCCTGTACGGGGTGTGGGCGGCGTTCTTCGCCACGGGCGGCGGCGATCTGGCCGCGCAGCACGCGTGGGCCGGGTTCTTCGCCCGGCACCCGGACGTCCCGTACGGGATGTTCTGGTTCGGCGGGGCGCACGTCGCGAACTACAGCGTGCTGTCATCGCCGTTGACGGCGCTGTTCGGCGTCCGGACCGTGGCAGTCCTCGCCGGGGTGAGCGCCACCTGGCTGTTCGCCGTGCTCCGGTGGCGCGCCACCGGGCGGGCGCAGGTGTGGCCCGCGCTGATCGGGGCGCTGGGGCTGTGGCGCAACATCGCTCAGGGCCGGCCCGGCTCGCCGCAGGAGCCCCGGGCGCGCTCCTCGCCACTCTCGGCAGCCCGGTGGCCGGGCTGTTCGTCCTGGTCGCGGGTGCCGTCTAGGCACTGTCCCGGCAGTACGGCAAGGGCTTCGTCCTCGCTGCTCCGCCCGTCGCAGTCGTCGGGTCGACGGCCCCGCTCTTCCCCTTTCACGGTGAACAGCCCACGTCGGCCGGCCGTATGACACCGCCTGCTGCTGTCCGCCGCGATCGTGTGGGCCTGTCCGCGCGGGTGGCGGTCGGTGCGGGCCGGCGCAGGCCTCTACGCCGTCGGCGTCGTCCTGTGCCGGTTGATCCCCTCTCCGATCGGTTCCGACGTCGAGCGGCTCGCCATCCACCTCGGTCCGGCAGCTCTTCTCGTGTGCCTGCTCCACCACCGTGCCCCTGGCAGGCGTGTACCGACTGACGTCGAGCTGTGCGCAGGCTTGGTCCGGCCACTTCGACGCCCTCGCCCGTGCGGTGCATCAGGCCTCGCGGACCGTCAGCCGCCCGGAGGAGTCAAAGGTCCCTTCGCATGAGAACGCACATCGTCTCGTGGCGACGGATCGACCCGTCAGGTCCTTCCTCGTCCCAGGCGTCCGGCTCGCGGCCGTAGGCGACGTAGCCCAGGCGCTCGTACAGGGCGCGGGCCCGAGGATTGTCCTCCTCCACGGCGAGTCCGGCCCTGCGCAGGCCGCGGTTTCTGATCCTCTGTTCGGCGGCTCGGATCAACAGCGTTCCCAGGCCGCGGGACTGGAGCGCCGGGAGCACGGCGAGTTGCCAGAGGGTTCCGGCTTCCCCGGAGACCTGGTAGTCGATGCCGCCGATCGCCACCGGCAGGTTCACGGGGGTGCAAACCGCCAGGTAGTCCACCTCGCCGGTCGCCGCGCGCACCAACTCCCGCTCCACGTGACGCAGATGGGTTGCCGATCCCGACCAGGTGCATGCAGGCAGGTCCCGGGGGAGCAGGTCGCGCACGCCGACGGGTATGACGACGGCGGCGTCGGCGGAGTCCTGTGCGGTGATCACGGCCCTGAGCATGCCGACCGACGCGCCGGTACGGCAACGCATTTCCCCTGGGACCGCGTGCCGCCGTCGACCCGGGCCAGTGAAGATCGCCGGCTCGGCGCAGCGACGACGCCCTCCGGCATCTCGGGTGAGGCGCGGGCGTCGGACGACGGCGGAGTCCGCCGAGCGCGCTCGGCGAAGGCCGGTCGGGGCCTCCGGCTGCTGCGGTACTGGTCAGGCGTGCTGTGCGGGCCGTGTCGAGGTCGCCGCGGCGGCTTTCTCCCCCAGGCCGGGCGGGCGGGCCCGCTGGACACATCTCGGCAACACCCTTGTCATCCGCAGTCGCCGTATGCATCATGATGGCCATCATCAGGGTTCCTGATATCGGGCCGTCGCCCACCCGGCCGGCCCGTGACGGGATCCGTCACCGCTCTGCGTCGCCGACGCCGGCGTCCCCGCCGCCGGTTCCGGTATCTCCCCACGCCTTCGCGACCTCCCACTCCGCTCCCTCGACATGCCCGGAGGCATTGATGAGCGCACCCATGAACGGCAGTTTGTCCCGAAGATCCCTTCTGAGGGGCACCGCCGGAGCCGCCGGGCTGTTCTCCGCAGGCGGACTGCTGACCGCCTGCGGCGGCATCAAGGAGTCCGCCGCGCAGACCGACAGGGTCCTCCGGATCGGCTATGTCTCGCCCAGCACGGGCGCGGCGGCGGGCTTCGGCGAGCCGAACGCGTACCTGCTGAAGCAGATGCGCACCGCCCTCAAGAGCGGCCTGAAGATCGGCGGCAAGAAGTACTCCGTCGAGATCGTCGACCGCGACAGCCAGTCGAACCCGCAGACCGCCGCGGAGGTCGCGACCGATCTCATCAACGGCAAGCGGATCGACCTGATGTTGGTCACCTCCACACCGGAGACGGTCAACCCCGTCGCCGACGCGTGCGAGGCGGCCAAGATCCCCTGCCTGTCGACCGCCGTGCCCTGGGAGGCCTGGTACTTCGGCCGCGGCGCCACCCCCGAGAAGCCGTTCACGTACACGTACCACTTCTTCATCGGCGTCGCGGAGATCCAAGCCGCCTACACCTCGCTGTGGACCAAGGGCGGGGTGGAGACCAACAAGCGGGTCGGGGTCATGTGGCCCAACGACCCCGACGGCAAGGCGATCCGGCAGGGGCTCGGGCCGGGGCTGAAGAAGAGCGGCTTCACCCTCGTCGACCCGGGGGCGTACGAGGACGGCACGAACGACTACTCGGCGCAGATCGCGGCCTTCAAGAAGGCCGACGCGGAGATCTTCAACACCTTCCCGCTGCCGCCCGACTTCGCCACCTTCTGGAAGCAGGCCCGCCAGCAGGGCTACCGGCCGCGCATCGCGAGCATCGCCAAGACCGGCCTCCTGCCCTCCCAGGTCGAGGCACTCGGATCACTCGGCCACGGCCTCACCGCCGGCTTCTGGTGGTCGCCCAAGTACCCGTACACCTCCACGCTCACCCACCAGGGCTCCCAGCAACTGGCCGACGACTACGAGAAGTCGACCGGCAAACAGTGGAACCAGGTCATCGGGTCGAACATGGCGCTCTTCGAGGTCGCGGTCCACGCGTTGCGGCAGGCCTCCGACCCCAAGGACCGCAAGGAACTGGCGGCCGCGCTCGGCAAGGCCAGGCTGACGACCATCGCCGGGCCGCTGGACTGGCGGAGTGGGCCGGTGAAGAACGTGTCCACGCAGGGGCTGGTCATGGCCCAGTGGCGCAAGGCCACCGGCGGCAGCGGGTTCGCCGTCGAGCCCGTCATCGTCGACAACGGCGCCTTCGACGACATCCCGGTCGGAGGCGAACTTGAGCCGCTCCGCTGACCCGGTGACCTCGGGGACGCGGACGGCCGGGACGGGGACGGCGAGGCCGGCAGTCCAGGCCCCGCCGGTCCTCTCGGCGCACGGCATCCACCGCCGCTTCGGCAGCCTGGTCGTCCTCGAAGGCATCGACATCACCCTCGCCCCCGGCGAGGCCCTGGGCATCGTCGGCCCCAACGGCGCCGGGAAGACGACCCTGCTCGACATCCTCTCCGGCGCACAGACCCCCTCCGAGGGCAGCGTCACCTTCCAGGGCCAGGACGTGACCCGCTGGAAGGCCGACCGCCGGTGCCGCGGCGGCATCGGACGCTCCCACCAGGTGCCACGCCCCTTCACCGGCATGACCACCTACGAGAACGTGCTCGTCGCCTCGGTGCAGGGCGGCTCACGCCGGCGCCGGGCGGCCCAGCGGCACGCGCTCGACGTACTCGAACGCTGCGGCATGCTCGCCCAGGCCAACAAGCCCGCCGCCGCGCTCACCCTGCTGGACCGCAAGCGCCTGGAGATGGCACGCGCGCTCGCCACCGACCCGCAGGTACTGCTCCTCGACGAGATCGCCGGCGGCCTCACCGATGCCGAGACGGACGAACTCATCGCCACCATCGAGCAGTTGCGCGCCGACGGCCTCGCCATCGTCTGGATCGAACACGTCCTGCACGCACTGCTGCGGGTGATCGACCGGCTGGTCTGCCTCGCCCAGGGCCGGGTCCTGGCCGAGGGCGCACCGGACGCCGTCATGTCCGATCCCCGGGTCGTCGAGGCCTATCTCGGGAGCGCGGCATGACCCTGCTGTCGGTACAGAACCTCGAAGTGCGGCACGGACTGCTGCGCGCCGTCCGCGACCTGTCGTTCTCCGTGGCCGAAGGCGAGGTCGTGGCGGTCGTCGGGGCCAACGGCGCCGGCAAGTCCACCCTCATGCGGGCCATAGCCGGAGCACACGGACCGGCCGGGGGCCGTATCGCCCTGGACGGCACGGATGTGACGGGCCGTCGGGCCCACGAGCGCGTCGCGGCCGGAATCGCCCTGGTCCCCGAGGGGCGGCGGCTCTTCGCCGACCTCACCGTGGCGGAGAACCTGCTGGTCGCCTCCCGGGCACGACGCCGCGGACCGTGGGACCTGGCCGCCGTCGTGGCCGCCTTCCCCCTCCTCGACGGGCTGCTGAAGCGCCGCGCCGGCAACCTCTCGGGCGGCGAGCAGCAGGCCGTGGCCATCGGCAGGGCACTGATGACCAACCCCCGACTGCTGCTGCTCGACGAGGTCTCCCTCGGCCTCGCCCCCATCGTCGTCGACACCCTCTACGACTCGCTCGGCACGATCCTGACGGGCGGTACGACGGTGCTGCTCGTCGAGCAGGACCTCGGCCGCGCCCTCGGGGTGGCCCGGCGCGTGCTGTGCATGCTCGAAGGGCGCGTCGTCCTGGACGAACCCGCCGCCGCGGTCACCCGCGAACAGGTCGTCGACGCCTACTTCGGGCTCGGCCGGGCGACCGTCACCACCGTCCGGGAGGAGCCGGCATGAACTGGATCAACGCGATCGTGCAGGGTGTCATGCTCGGCGGCGTCTACGCGCTCTTCGCCTGCGGGCTCTCCCTGATGTTCGGCGTCATGCGGACCGTCAACCTGAGCCACGGCGACCTCGCGGTCCTCGGCGCGTTCCTCGTCGCGGTCGTGGCCGCCGCGATCGGCATCAGCCCGTTCTTCGCGGTCCTGCTCGTCCTGCCCGTGATGGGCCTGGTCGGAGTGGCGCTGCAGCGGGGCATCCTCAGCAAGGCGCTGCGCACCGGCGAGATGTCGTCGATGCTGGCCACCTTCGGACTCGCCATCGTGCTGCAGAACGCACTCCTGGAGATCTTCTCCGCCGACTCCCGCTCCCTGGACGTCGGTGCACTGGCCACCTCCGGCCTCCAGCTCGGGTCGTCGGTGAGCGTCCCCTACCTCGGGGTGCTCACCGTGCTGGTGGCGGTCGCGCTGCTCGGCGGACTGCAACTGCTGCTGGCCCGCACCGGAATCGGCCGGGCGATCCGCGCCACCGCCGCCGACGCGGACACCGCCGAGCTGGTCGGGATCGACAGCCGCCGGGTCTACGCCTGGGCCGCCGCCATCGCCGTCGCCACCGCCGGTCTCGCGGGCGCGTTCTTCGCGATGCGGTCCTCCTTCAGCCCGTCCATGGGGCCCACCCAACTGCTGTTCGCCTTCGAGGTCGTCGTCATCGGAGGGCTCGGTTCGCTGTGGGGGACGCTCGCCGGCGGCATGGTCCTCGGCATCGCCCAGACGGTCGGCGCCGAGGCGGACCCACGCTTCTCCATCGTGGCCGGACACGCGGTGTTCCTCGCGGTCCTGGCCCTCCGTCCGCAGGGACTCCTCGGCATGAGAAGGAGCCGTACATGACCACCGCAGCACCGGTGAACCCGGTCACCGCCACCATCCACCGGTGGACCCCGGTCTCCCGTACGGCGTCCGGGGCCCTGGCCGCCCTGCTGCTCGCCCTGGCCTTCGCCCCCTTCGCCTTCACCCCCGACGTGACCGCGAAACTGACGAGCCTGTTCGTCCTCGTCATCATCGCGGCCATGTGGAACGCGCTGGCGGGCTACGCCGGACTGGTCTCCGTCGGCCAGCAGGGCTTCATCGGCCTGGGCGCGTACGGCGTCTTCCTCCTCGTCGACCGAGGAGTCAGCCCTTTCCTCGCGGTCGTTCTGGCGGCCCTGCTCGCGGGCGCCGTCGCCGTACCCACCTCGCTGCTGGCGTTCCGGCTCACCGGCGGGCAGTTCGCCATCGGCATGTGGGCGATCGCCGAGTTCTTCCGGCTGATCGTGGTGAACACGCCCTCGCTGGGCGGCGGTTCGGGCCGTTCCCTCACCGGATTGTCGGCCGCCGACCCGGCGGTGCGGCAGGCCCAGGTGTACTGGCTCGCCCTCGCGCTGATGAGCCTGCTCCTGCTCGCCGTCTTCGTCCTGCTGCGCAGCGCGTCGGGGTCCGCGCTGGAGGCGATCCGGGACGACCCGGTCGGCGCGGCGTCCGTCGGCGTCCGGGTCGCCTCGACGAAACGGCTGGTCTTCGTCCTCGCGGCGGTGGGCTGCGCGGCGGCCGGCGGGCTCACGCTCGCCAGTACCCTGCGGGTGCAGCCGGACTCCATCTTCGGCGTCCACTGGTCCGCCTACATGATCTTCATGGTGGTCATCGGCGGTCTCGGCACCTTCGAGGGACCGATCGTCGGAGCCATCGTGTTCTTCCTGGTGCAGGACTGGTTCGGGGACATCGGAGGCACCTGGTACCTGATCGGACTGGGCGTGCTGGCCATCGGGATGACGCTGTGGATGCCCCGTGGACTGTGGGGTACCGTGGCACGCCGACATGACCTTGAACTACTGCCTGTCGGTCACCGGGTGCGGACACCCGTCGTCTGACCTCTCCGGCGGCGCCTCCCGACCTCCCCGACGACGACCGACCAAGAGGTGCGCACGATGACGGAGGCAGCCGGGCCGGATCCGGAGTCGGACCCGCAGGGCCACCAGGGCCCGCTGACGATCTACCTCGTCAAGCAGCTCGAGCTGGCCATCCGTTCCTTCATGGACGAGGCCCTGCGGCCGTACGGACTCACGACGTTCCAGTACACGGCCCTGACCGTGCTCCAGCACCGAGGCGGTCTCTCCTCCGCCCAGTTGGCCCGCCGCTCCTTCGTCAGGCCCCAGACGATGCACGAGATCGTGCGCTGGCTGGAGGAACGAGGGCTGATCGAGCGCACCCATGCCCCGGGCAACCGGCGGATCATGGAGGCCCGTCTGACGGAGGCCGGTGCGGAGCTGCTGACGGCGTGCACGCCCGTGGTGCAGAAGCTCGAGGAGGAGCTGCTGCGCGACATGCCCGAGAAACAGCGGTCGGCCTTCCGCCAGGGCCTGGAGGACGGATTCGCCTCTCTGACGGGGCGGCGCCAGGACACCTGAGAGGGCGGTGGCCCCGGGTTGCGGAACCGCGTCCCGTCGATCGGTTGCCCCTTGCGCGCCGACCTGCGGTCCAGCACCGGACGCCCGCGCGTCCCGGGCGCCGATCCCGTACAGCGAAGCACGTCCTGGCAAGATGGCGGCATGGAACGTGTGCTTGGAATCGGCGGATATTTCCTGCGGGCGGCCGACCCGGCGGTCCTGAGCGCGTGGTACCGCGACTGCCTGGGTTTGGACGCCGATGAGCACGGTCTGTGGGGTCAGGAAGCCGGGCCGACGGTGTTCGCGACGTTCGAGTCCGAGACCGACTACTTCGGGTCCCGCGCCCAGCAGACCATGCTCAACTTCCGGGTCCGCGACCTGGACGCGATGCTTGCGCAACTGCGTGCCAAGGGAGCGGACGTGTCCGAGGAAACGCAGGACATGGAGGGCGTCGGCCGATTCGGCTGGGTCACCGACCCCGACGGCAACAGGGTCGAGCTGTGGCAACCCGCCTGACCGGCCCCATGCCGAGCGCGAAGAACCTCAGGAGTCGCCGACTGTCGTCGACGACCTCCCGATTCCCGGAGCGTGCTGGAGTCGGCTCCGGAAGGCGTCCAGGCCGACGATGTCGAACGGGCTCCGGTCCACGCCGACCAGGGGGCACGACGCGTAGCTGACCGGGCCGGCGAAGAGCGGGCGGACGGTGCGGACCACGTCGGCGCCGTCGTGGCGCGGGCGTTCGGCTCGCTCGGCGCAGTCGGCGAAGTACGGCGGCATCTGTTCGTCGGTCATCTCGCAGGGGAACGGCGAGAACCACACCTCCAGCCCGCCCGCCGCCGCATGGCGCGCGGTGGTCTCGATCCGGTCCGGGTAGCCGCCCGTGACGCGGATCGCGGTGCAGTGCAGACCTTCGGCCCGCGCCGGCAGAGGGTGTTGCCCGGCCTTTGGGGCAGCCGCGCGCACCCGACTTGATCGGGCACAGGATGTCGGGTCCGGCAGGGTGGGCGACGCATAGCGTCGTGATCGTCAAAGGGAAGGAGGCCGGGCATGCTGGAGCGGCTGAACCAGGCCATGGAGCACATCGAGCGCCATCTCGACGAGACGATCGAGGTGGCCGAGCTGGCACGCATCGCGGCCACCTCGGAGTATCACCTGCGCCGGATGTTCTCCGCACTGGCGGGCATACCGCTGTCCGAGTACATCCGGCGCCGTCGGCTCACCCTCGCGGGCGCCGAAGTACTCGCGGGGCGTGAGACGTTGCTGGAGATCGCGGTGCGCTATGGCTACGGCTCGGGTGAGTCGTTCGCGCGGGCGTTCCGTGCCATGCACGGCATCGGACCGGGCGAGGCCCGGCGTACCGGCGCCGAGCTCAGCTCCCAGTCCCGGATGTCCTTCCGTCTCACCATCGAAGGGAGCAGCAATATGCGCTACCGCGTTGTCGACAAGCCGGCTTTCACCGTCGCCGGGCTCAAGACCCGGGTACCCCTGGTGCACGTGGGGCCGAACCAGGCGATCGTGGACTTCGTCCGCGGGATCGACCCGCGGACGCTGGAGCGTCTGGAGGAGCTCTCGGACCAGGAGCCCCAGGGCATCGTCGCCGTCTGCGACGACCTGGATCCCAGCCGGGCCGAAGGTACCGAACTCGACTACTACCAGGGCGTGATCACGTCTGCGGCCGTCCCGGAGGGCGCGACCGCCCTGGCAGTTCCGGCCGGTACCTGGGCGGTCTTCACGACCTCCGGGCCGGTGCCGCAGGCCATCCAGGAGCTGTGGCGGGACGTGTTCACCGAATGGTTCCCGTCGAACCCGTACCGCAGCCGTCCCGGCCCTGAGGTCCTGCGCACCCGGCTGTCGCCGGACAAGACCGAGGCCGACGCGGAACTCTGGCTCCCGGTGGAGCCTGAGCACAGCTGAACAAGGCGCCAAGCCCCCGGGGTGGGCAGGTGTGCGGCAGGTCGGCTGAGCGGAGAGGACGGACGCCGACCTGGAGGACGCCGGGCACCTGCTCTCCCCCGTCGATGGGCGACGGGGCGGCTGCCGCCGCGCAGGCGAGGACCAGCCGGGAGCGAGCCCCCGCGATGCCGAGCTGGGCGGCGAGGTCCACGTTGCCGAAGGTGGCCCGAACGACGCCCGGGACGGCGTACACCTCGTGGGCCCGTTCGATGCCGAGCGCCGTTTCGATCAGGGGTATCACCGGGCAGCGCCCGGCGGTGCGGGCGGTGATCTCCGTGAGGACGCCCGGGTCCTCGGCCTTGGGGACCATGAGGGGGCAGCGGTGGTCGGCGACTCGTGCCAGGTCCGCCTCGAACCAGGGGGTTGACGACGAGGTCGGCCGCCGCGGGAGGCGGCCTTGGCGAAGCGGTCGGGCCGGTCGCCGGGCACGAAGAGCAGGATGCGCGCGCCGCTGATCCGCTCGCGGTCCGCGTGGCTCCGGCTCATCCGAAGGTCACCTCGGCGGTGGCGTGCCGGGCCTCGCGGTGAGTGGCGACGCGCAGCTGGGCGTGTCCGGCCGAGGACGCGCCGTCGGCGAGGAGGCGCTCGCCCACGAACGCGGGCCGGTGCAGCCGGTAGGACAGCGAGCGCACTTGCCGTTCCGGGGCGTTCGCGCGGACGGGTTCCAGCATGAGCAGGGCCAACAGCGGGCCGTGGACGACGAGACCGGGACAGCCCTCCACCTCGCGGCAGTACGGGGTGTCGTAGTGGATGCGGTGGGCGTTGGCGGTGAGCGCGCTGAAGCGGAACAGCAGGGTCTCGTCCGGCCGCAGGGGCAGCCGCCACGGCCCCTCGGGCTCGGGTACGGCCGTGTCGTCGACGGCGGCAGGGTGCCGGGACGCGGAGCCGTCGCCGGAGCGGTAGACGATGTCCTGCTCCTCGACCAGGCAGGTGCGGCCGTTCTGCCGGAACTCCTGGCGTTCGGTGACGAAGAGCAGCTCGCCGCTGCGGCCCTGCTTGGGCGTGACCGCGGTCAGGCTGCTGACTCGCTCGGCCGGCTCGCCGACGCGCAGCGGCTCGGCGATCTCGCAGCGTCCTCCGGCGAACATCCGCCGACGGTCGGGGACGGGAGGCAGGAAACGGGCGTCCCGCAGGTGTCCGTCGGGGCCGAGGGCCTGCTGGGGCGGCCAGTGCAGGAAGTACAGCCACTGCCACAGCGGCGGCAGCGGGTCGCCGGACTCGGCGGCGTCGGCGGGGAGGTCCAGCAACGCCGACAGGGCCGCCACCGGACCGGGTGGCAGGGCGTCCTCGTCCGTGACCGGTTCGGGGTGCCATGACTCGACGTAGGAGGCGAGGGGCGCGGGCATGGGCTTCGTTTCCTTGTGCGGAGGGGCGGAGGTGGTCAGGTGAGCGGGGCGGTCTTCGCCCGTGGTGGGCGGCCCGGACCGCGCCGTCGATGAACGGCTCGTAGCGTTGCACGGGGCATCCCTCCGGTTCAGAAGGTGCTCAGGCCGAGCGCGGCGCGGAAGGAGTTCTTGTTGGCGACGCCGTCGCGGGGCGGCAGGGCGCGCGGCGGTTCGTCGGCGGCGATGAGGACCTGTGCGTACGTCGTCGCGGTGCGTGCCTCGATGCGGGCGGCGAGGTCCTCGGTCTGGGCGAGG
Source organism: Streptomyces sp. NPDC050263 (assembly GCF_040655955.1). NCBI lineage: Bacteria > Bacillati > Actinomycetota > Actinomycetes > Kitasatosporales > Streptomycetaceae > Streptomyces > Streptomyces sp. NPDC050263. The sequence goes on from NZ_JBFAKW010000045.1 coordinate 44,533, forward strand.
TCGGTGATCCGTACGGTGTCGTGGATGCCGAAGCCCTGGGCGACGGCGATGAGGTCGGTGCCCAGTCCGGTGTGGCTGGGCTGCATGCCGGTCTCGCCGAAGTGGGCGTTGTCCAGGACCACGAGGGCGAGGTTCGGGGGGAGTCGAACCCCGATGGTGGCCAACGTGCCGATGCCCATGAGGTGTTCGCCGTCGCCGGTGATCGCGACGACCGGGCGGTCGGGCCGCGCCAGGGCGAGGCCGAGGGCGAGCGGGGCGGCGGCGCCCATCGCGCCCCAGAGGTAGAAGTTTCCGGGGCGGTCGCCGGCCGCGAACACGTCGTAGCTGGGCGAGCCGAGGCCGGTGACGACCAGGGCGTCCACGGGGAGCCGGGAGATCAGGTCGGCGACGAAGCGGCGGCGGTCGAGCCGGGCCAGGGTGTCGGTGGTCATCGGTTGCGCTCCCACTTCTTGCGGCCGATCAGCTTCTGCCCGAGGAGCACGGCGACGCGCTCGCCCGCCTCGAACGCCGAGTCCAGGGCCGCCTCCACGGTCTCCTCGACGTCTTCGGGGGCATCGGCGCGCAGCACCGTGATGCCCATGAGCTCCAGCGCCTGCTGCGTGGTGCGGCCCATGGGGCCCTGCCACGGGTTGAACTCGGCGTACTCGCCGCGCATGGTCACCAGCGTCAGGAAGGGAAACCGGCACATCTGCAGCAGGGAGAACATGTTGACGCAGTTGCCGACGCCGCTGCTCTGCATCAGCAGCACCGCGCGCCGGCCGCCGAGCCAGGCCCCGGCGACCACGCCGACGCCCTCCTCCTCGGTGGTCAGCACCACGTCGTGGATCGCGGGGTCCCGCCGAGCCTCACGGATGGCATGGGAGTGACCGGAGTCCGGGACGTAGGCGATCTGCCGGACGCCACGCTTCTTCAGCGCGGCGAACACGTCCTCCTGCCAGGAGGGCGGCGCGGGTGCGGAGGTCTCGTTCATGGCGCACATCATGGGGGCTGATGGATGGCGTTGAACAATAGAAAATCGTGATCCTGGTATGCCCTGTCCGCATGCCTGCCTCCGACAGGGGGTGCGTCTGCGCCTACGTTCGGGCGGAGGGCCATCTGCCCTGCCGTACGGCCGCGTCGATCTGCCGTACGAGTTCGCGTGCGACGACCTCCACGGCGGGCGGTGTCCGGCCGGAGCGCGGGGTGGCGAGCACGATCGACCGCCGGACATCGGGCTCGCACAGAGGCGCGGCGCTGAGCGTGCCGTTCTCGACGTCCTCGGCGATGCCGACGCCCGGCAGGATGGTCCAGCCGTGTCCGGCCACGACGAGTTGCTTCTGCACCCGCATGGAGTTGGTCTCGACGATCACGTCCATGGCGGTCCGGGCCCGCGCCGCTGCGGCGTCGATCAGGGCGCGCAGGGCGTGGCCCGACGCGGGCATCACCAACGGATGAGCCGCGGCCTCGGCGAAGGACACGGGACGTTCGGCCCGCAGCCCGGCGGAGAGCGGAGCGACCACCCACAGGTGCTCCCGGACCAGCGGACGGGCGTTGAGCGACGGGGTGCTGTCCAGGTTGTACAGCAGGGTCAGGTCCAGGTCGCCGTCGTCGAGCCAGCGCTGGAGGTGCCCGGAGTAGGCGGTCATCAGGCGCAGTTCGATGCCCGGGTGCTCTCCGGCCAGCGCCGCGACCAGGGGCTCGGCCAGCAGATCGGTCGTGCTCTCCAGCAGGCCGGCGGTGACGATGCCGGTCACCGCGCCCGGCGTGGGCTGCACTTCGGCGCGGGCCCGCTCCAGCTCGTTGAGCGCCCGCCGGGCCCGCTCCACCATGATCGTCCCGGCCTCGGTGGGCCGCATGCCCTGCCGGGTCCGCTCGAACAGCGGGACGCCGAGTTCCTGCTCGAGGGTACGGATCTGCCGGGTCACGGCCGGCTGCACCAGGTGCAGCAGCTCGGCGGCCCGGGTGACGCTGCCCACCTCGGCGACGGTGACGAGCGCTTTGAGCTGTTTGACGTCCACGGCTCTCCCACCGCCATCCGCACCGGGCATGGTGCCATCAGGAATTATCATTTCACTCATGCCGTAATGAGTGCCCATGATGTTACTTCAGCGGGTCGAGCCCACTTCCGGAGGCCAACGCAATGACCGAGGATCCTGAAGCCCTGCCGCTGTCCGGCATCACCGTCGTGAGTGTCGAGCAGGCGGTGGCGGCGCCCTTCGCCACCCGTCAGCTGGCCGACCTCGGCGCGAGGGTCATCAAGGTGGAGCGGCCGGGAGACGGTGACTTCGCCCGTAGGTACGACACGACCGTGCACGGCGAGTCCAGCTACTTCGTCTGGCTCAACCGCTCGAAGGAGTCCCTGACCCTCGACCTGAAATCGGAGCGCGGCCGGCAGATCCTGGAGCAACTCCTGGCCCGGGCGGACGTGTTCGTGCAGAACCTGGCGCCAGGGGCGGCCGCGCGGATGGGCCTGGGAGCGGACGCGTTGCGCGAGCGCTTCCCGTCGCTGATCCCCTGCTCGATCTCGGGATACGGCTCCAGCGGCCCCTGGGCCGACCGCAAGGCCTACGATCTGCTGGTCCAGTGCCAGACCGGCCTGGTCTCACTCACCGGAAACCCCGACGGGCCGGCCCGCGTGGGGATCTCCGTCGCCGACATCGCCGCCGGCATGTACGCCTACTCGGGGATCCTCACCGCCCTGTTCGCGCGGGCGACCAGAGGCGTCGCGCGGGCGGTGGAGGTGTCGCTGTTCGAGGCCCTGGCCGAGTGGGTGAGCCAACCCGCCTACTACACCCGCTTCGGCGGCGCCCAGCCCCCGCGCATCGGCACCCAGCACGCCACCATCGCCCCGTACGGCGCCTACCCCTGCGCCGACGGCAAGGACGTGCTGTTCTCCGTCCAGAACGAACGCGAGTGGGCCGCCCTGTGCGAGCGCTTCCTCCGGGTCCCCGGCCTCGTCGCCGACCCTCGCTTCGCCACCGGCTCCGCCCGCGTCGCCCACCGCGACGAACTCGACGCGATCGTGGCCGAACGCTTCGCCAGGTCGGACAGCGCCGAGGTGACGAAGGCGCTGGACGAGGCGGGCATCGCCAACGCCGGCGTCAACGACATCCAGGACTTCCTGGCCCACCCTGTGCTCAGCACCCGGGGCCGTTGGCGTGACGTGCCGATTCCCGGGGGCGCGCAAGTCCCGGCCCTGCTGCCGCCGGCGGACCTGGCGGGCGTGACGCCCCGCATGGACGCCGTCCCGGCCGTCGGCGCGCACACCGAACCCATCCTCGCCGAACTGGGCTACGGCCCGGCCGAGATCCACGCCCTACGAGCCGACCGAGTCCTCTGACACAGGTCTCACATCCGGGAGCGATACAGCATGAGCACTCTCGACATCCTGTCCGAGGACGAGCAGCTCATCGTCAGGACGGTGCGCGACTTCGTCGACGAGGAGGTCAAGCCCGTGGTCCGGGAGCTGGAACACGCCGACATCTACCCCGAGGCACTGATCGAGCAGATGAAACGGCTCGGCGTCTTCGGACTCGCCGTCCCCGAGGAGTACGGCGGCACGCCCGTCTCCACCCCTTGCTACGTGCTGATCACCGAGGAACTGGCGCGCGGCTGGATGAGCCTGGCCGGCGCGATGGGCGGACACACGGTGGTGGCCAAGCTGCTGCTGCGCTTCGGCACCGAGGAGCAGAAGCGCCGCAGGCTGCCGAAGCTGGCCACGGGCGAGGTCCGCGCGACCATGGCGCTGACCGAGCCGGGCGGCGGCTCCGACCTCCAGGCCATGCGCACGGTCGCCCGCAGGGACGCCGACGGCTACGCGGTCAACGGTGCGAAGACGTGGATCACCAACTCCCGGCGGTCCGGGCTGATCGCCCTGCTGTGCAAGACCGACCCGGACGCGACCCCCACGCACCAGGGCATCTCGATCCTCCTGGTCGAGCACGGGCCCGGGCTGAGGGTCTCCCGCGACCTGCCCAAGCTCGGCTACAAGGGCGTCGAGAGCTGCGAGCTGTCCTTCGAGGACTACCGTGCTCCCGCCGACGCCGTACTCGGCGGTGTCGAGGGCAAGGGGTTCGCACAGATGATGAAGGGCCTGGAGACCGGCCGCCTTCAGGTCGCCGCCCGCGCCCTCGGCGTCGGCCGGGCCGCCCTGGAGGACGCGCTCGCGTACGCCCAGGAGCGGGAGTCCTTCGGCAAGCCGATCTGGCAGCACCAGTCCATCGGCAACTACCTGGCCGACATGGCCACTTCACTCACCGCGGCCCGCCAGCTCACCCTGTACGCGGCCCGTGAGGCGGACGCGGGCCGCCGGGTCGACATGGAGGCCGGCATGGCGAAGCTCTTCGCCTCGGAGACGGCCATGCAGATCGCCCTCAACGCCGTCCGCATCCACGGCGGTTACGGCTACTCCACCGAGTACGACGTCGAACGCTACTTCCGGGACGCCCCGTTGATGATCGTCGGTGAGGGCACCAACGAGATCCAGCGCAACGTCATCGCAAGCCAACTCGTCAAGCGCGGGGGCCTCGACGTGTGAGGTTCGTCGTGCGCCCCGCGAGCCAGACGGCGATCCGCTTCCGCAACTCGCGGTCGGAGAGGGGACCGTCCCACAGCGCGAGCCGTTCCAGGTGCCGCAGGACGTCCTCCGAGCGGTCCGGGTGGCGCACCGCGAGCACATCGACGCCCATCTCGCCCGTCGAGGCCGTGACGTACACGCTGCTGTCGAGAGCCAACATGCCGAAGCCCGGGTGGCCCGCCCGTATGCCGAGGAACGCCGACGCCGCGCCCCGGCCCATGATGTCCCAGCGGTCCAGGAGCCGGACCCGGCTCCAGACCGCCGATGCCGGGCCGCGGCCGAAGTGCATGTGCTGCAAGGAGGCCCCGTGCGTGCGGGTGCCCTGGGGAAGCTGGACGAGGAACTCGCGCCGGTTGTCGAGAAGACCCGACGACACCGCGAGGTCGTACCAGTCCTCGTTGAGACTCTCGACGAGCCGTGGGGTGTCGTACGGGTGGGAGAAGCCGCCGACGATGTCCTCGCCACCGTAGCCGGAGACGAACGGCATGGTGCCGTCCGGCACGGCGTTCGGGATCACCTCGAGGCCGGCCCGCCGCAGCGGCCGGTACACCTTGCGTTCGCGCTCCTGGGTACCCACCGGTCACTGTTCTACCAGGACCGGCGCGCCAAGAATCCTCCGGCCCGGCGCTTCCCCTCAGCACTCAATCCACGCTGCGGTTGGGCTGAAGGAGCAGCAGGGCGATGTCGTCGGTGTGCCGGCCGGCGCGGCTGGTGCGGTGGACGAGGCTGTCCACGAGTTGGTGCAGGGGAAAGCCGCTCGACTCGCCGAGGTGATGGACGAGGTCGGCGATGGTGTGGGCGATGTCGATGCCGGGTGATTCCACCAGGCCGTCGGTGTAGAGGGCGAGGAGTGCCTGCGGGGCGAGGGAGACGGTGGTGAGCGGGTAGGCGTGGGTTCCGATGCCGATGCCGAGAGGCGGGCCGGGACGGATGTCGACGGCCTGGGCCCGGTTGTCGGGGTGGCGCAGCAGCGGGGGCGGGTGGCCGGCGCTGGCGAGGGTGACTTGGTGGCGGGCCAGGTCGAGGTGGGCGTAGAGACACGTGACGAATCGGCTGGCGTTGAGGTCGGCGAGGTCGCGGTCGGTGCGGCTGAGGACCTGGTCGGGGGTGGCTCCGGCCGTGGCATGGGAGTGGACGGCCATACGGACCTGGCCCATGAGGGCGGCTGCCGTCATGTCGTGGCCCTGCACGTCTCCGATGACCGCGGCGGCGGTGGTGTCGGTGAGGCGGATGAGGTCGTAGAAGTCGCCGCCGATGTCCATGCCGTGGCTGGCGGGGAGGTAGCGGGCCGCGACGTCGAGGCCGGTCACGCTGGGCAGGGCGTGGGGCAGCAGCGTCTGCTGGAGGGCGTGGGCGAGGCTGTGCTTGGCGTCGTAGAGGCGTGCCCGGTCCAGGGCCTGGGCGATGAGGCCGGCGAGAGGCGTGAGGACGGCCCGTTCGCCGGCGGTGAAGGGGTGCGGGTGGTCGTAGGCGAGGAGGAGGCAGCCGAGAGGGCGCCCGGAGTTGACCAACGGCAGGAAGGCCCACGCCTGCTTGCCGCTGATCTGCGGGGTCCTGGGGTAGAGGTGGGCCAGTTCGGTGCGGTCGGCGAAGAACGAGAAGGCGCCGGTGGCCAGAGCACGGCCCGCGGGGGTCAGATCGGCGTCCGCGGGCAGGCTGTCCAGCTGTTCGATGACGGCGGGGGCGTAACCGCGGTACCCGATGATCCGTATCCGGCCTGCCTCGGTGGTGGACATGATCATGCCGTGGGCGCCGAAGGCAGGCAGGATCTGGTCGGCGACCAGATCGACGACGTCCTGCACCCCGACGGTCTCGGTGAGGGCGGCCGCCAGAGCCATCAGGAGATGGATGCGGCTCTCCGGGGGCGTCCCGGAGGCGGCGGGCTGCGTGGCCCGGGGCTGGGCGGAGCGGTCGGGGGTGATGAGGACGCTCGTGCCGCCGTCGTCCGTATGGAGGCGGAAGTCGAGCCACTGGTCCGGCGGGCGCAGGACGGTCAGGGCGAGCGCCTCGCGACTGCTCAGGGCCGTGCGGTACGCGTCGATGTACGCGATGTTGTCCAGCCACGGGAGTGACTGCCATGGCTGGGTTCCCAGCAACTGCTCCGCCGGTCTGCCCAGCAGGCCGGCGGCCGCGGCGTTCACATATGTGATGCGCCCGCCGAGGTCGAGGGCGAGCGTGCCGAGGGGAAGGCGTTCCAGCAGGTCGGCCGCCGCGAGCCCGGACTGCGGCGGCGGCTCCGCGCGGCGGGGACGGACGAAGCGCGGCCGGTCCGGAATGGCCGGCGGGAGGGCGGCTGCGTCCAGGACGCGGGCGATGTGCCGGGCGCTCGAGACGATGCGCCGGCGCTCCCTGCGGCTGAGGACGGGGGAACGCCCCGGAGCCCAGCTCAGCAGCAGCGCACCCCGGCAGTGTCGGACCCCTGTGAGCGGAACGAAGACGAACGCGATCGGATACGGAATGGCCGCCGCGACGCGCGGGTAGACACGGGCCAACTCCTCGAGGGAACTCACCCAGACGAGCCGCTCGTCGCGTATCGCGTCCTGACTGGGACCGCGGACGGCGAAAGACGCCCGCCACCAGGGCATGAAGATCTCGACCGGCATACCGCACAGCGCGATCAGTCCAAGCGAGGCTTCGGCCGGGTCCAGCAGATAGACACCCCCGTACCTGGCGCCCGTACGGCGCACGGCCGCCGCCAAGGCCTCGCCGAGCGGATCGCCCTCACCCGGCCGCTCTCCGGTCCTGGCCCCGGTCATGTAGCGCAACACCTGACGCCCATGGTCAGAACGCTAAGCCCGCACGGCGGCGACAGCATGTGGATCAGCCGCGCGGCGTCCGACCCGACGGTTCTCGACGGCGCGGTGGGCGGAGCGCGTCATCGGGCCGGAGGCCGTCCGGCAGGACGCCGCGCTGCTGCGGACCTCAGTCCTTGACGGCCTCCGCGATCCGCAGGGCGGCCTCGGCGGGCGTGAGGTGTGTGGTGTCGACGACCTCGGCCTCGTCGTGCAGCCAGGTGCGGGCCGCCTCGGCGTAGGGCTCGAGGTACTTGAGACGGAACGTGGAGTTGGGGCCGATGACGGTGTCGCCCGCGATCCGCCCGCGGAGGGTGTCCTGGTCGGCGTGGAGGACGAAGTGCCGTACCGGGATGGCATGTTGGGCGAGGCCTGTGCTGATCTCACGCCAGTACTGCTCGACCAGGACAGTCATGGGCATCACCAGCGTGCCGCCGGCGAAGTCGAGCACACGGCGGGCGGTCTCGACGACGAGCGGCCGCCACGGCGGCCAGTGCTGGAAGTTGTCCGTCCCGGGCCCGGGCAGCCCCGGCTTGATGTCCATGAGCGTCTCACCGACCTTCTCGGCGTCGAACACCCGTGAATCCGGGATCAGTTGCTGCACGAGTGCACTGGTCGTCGTCTTGCCTGCGCCGTGGGTGCCGTTGAGCCATACGATCATGGGACCCGACGCTAGCGCCGTGCCCGCCGTAGGAACGGGCAGGGGAGAAATCGGCGAAGACACCTGCGCGGCGACCGCCCGCAACCAGGCAGCGATCCGCCGTGTGCACAACGCTACGAGTCGATAGGCCTAGGGGGCTTCTGATGGATCTCCGCGGCGTCGCGACGCCCGGCACGCACTCTCGCCCGGCACACCGAGAGCACGCACCGAACGCCGCTCCTTCTCCCACGGAGATCCATCAGAAGCCCCCTAGCGCGCCACGCGGTAGCGCAGGTAGACGACCTTCGAGCTGAAGGTGCGGGTCTCGACGAGTGCGAGATCCACCCGGCGCTCGCGCTGGGGAAAGAACGGAATGCCGCCGCCGACCAGCACCGGGTAGACCATGGCCCGGTACTCGTCGATCAGACCCGACGCAGCCGCCTCCGCCGCGAGAGTCGCGCCTCCGATCGCGATTTCGCCCTCTCCCGCTTCGCCTCGCAACCGCTCGATCTCCTCCGCCACGCCGCCGGAGGCCAGGCGGGCATTGCCCTGCACCGCCGAGAGCGTGGTGGAGAACACCACCTTGGGGAGCGGATTCCAGAGCGCGGCCCACTCGAGCTCTGCGTCGCCGAGTGTTGGATCCTGGTCGGCGGTCTCCCAGTACAGCATCGTCTCGTACAGCCGCCGTCCCAACAGGTGGACGCCGACCTGTCGAATCTCGTCGATCCAGAAGCGAAAGACCTCCTCGCCGGGCACCGTCCAGTCGAAGCCGCCGTCCGGCCCGACGATGTAGCCGTCAAGCGAGACGCTCATCGAATAGGTCACGCTGCGCATCAGAAGTCCTCCTCGGTAGCGGGTTTCGACAGTACGACCGCCGGCGGCGCAGGACTCATCGCGGCTCGCGGGAACCCCTCAGATCTCTCCGACGGGCTCACCGCCTCCAGCGGGCTGCCGGGGTGCCATTCCCCGACACAGCAGCGGCAGGGGCTCTCAAAGACCATCTCCCCGTCAAAGTGCCTACGCCTAGCGGGAGATGAGCAGCATGGTCCCCCTGCTATGGTGCGCCGATGCCATCGATCAAGCAGTTCCAAGTCACCTTCGACTGCGCGGAACCTGAGCGCGTCGCTCGTTTCTGGTGCGAGGTGCTGGGGTATGTCGTACCGCCGCCACCGGAGGGGTTTGCCACGTGGGACGACTACGAGAGCTCGCGGTCGCCCGAGGACCGGGGTTCATGGTTCGCCTGCTCTGATCCCTCAGGTGTGGGCCCGCGGCTGTACTTCCAGCGGGTTCCCGAGGGCAAGGTCGTCAAGAATCGGGTGCATCTTGACGTGCGGGTCGGCACCGGGCTCGTGGGTGAAGAGCGCCTCGCCGTACTCGAGGCCGAGTGCGCACGACTGGTCGCGCTCGGCGCGGTACGGGTGCGGCTACTGCCCGCCGATGACGAGAACGAGTCGTGCATCGGGATGCAGGACATCGAGGGCAACGAGTTCTGTATCGACTGAGTACTCCCCGAGACGGCAAGGTGAGGAGCCGTCCCGGCCCGGGACCGACCCCAGCGGGCCCTGGTGCTGCCCCTGCCTGGTCCCGGCCGCACCACCACAGCTCGGCATCGGCGACTTGGTAGGGTGTGCAACCGCTTGGGGAGTTATGACCGGTGCTCAAGGGGGAGAGGTCAGGCGACGATGCAGGCGTCAGAGGTAGTGCGTTCGGTGGCCGCGGCCACGTCCATCGCCTCATCACTTGGTCTGGCCGTCGATGACGCGATCGTTCTTCATGACTCGAACAAGCTCACTCTGCGGCTGCTGCCTTGTGACGTCCTGGCCCGGGTGGCGCCTGTGGCGGAGCAGGTCGCACAGTTCGAGATCGACCTTGCTCAGCGGTTCGCCGAAACCGGGTGCCCTGTGGCTGCCCTCGAACCCCGGGTGGAGCCACGCGTCCATGAGCGTGACGGCTTCGTGGTCACGCTGTGGACCTACTACCAGCCCGTGGCAGCTCGGCAGGTCTCAGCAGCCGACTACGCGCAAGCGCTCGAGCGGCTGCATGCCGGCATGCGCAAGCTCGATGTCCCGACGCCGCACTTCACGGATCGAGTCGAGCAGGCCCAACAACTCGTGGCGAACCGCGACCGCACTCCGGCGCTTGCCGACGCGGACCGGGAGCTGCTCGGCGACACACTACGAAGCCTGAGACGAGTGATCGGCGAGCGTGGCAGCGCCGAGCAGCTGCTGCACGGCGAGCCGCACCCGGGCAACCTGCTCGCCACGAAGAACGGGCTGCTGTTCATCGACCTGGAGACGTGTTGCCGTGGGCCCGTCGAATTCGACCTCGCCCATGCCCCCGAAGAGGTCGGCGAGCACTATCCGGGTGTCGATCAGGACTTGCTGCGCGAGTGCCGGATCCTCGTGCTGGCGATGATCACGGCGTGGCGCTGGGATCGAGGCGACCAACTCCCGGACGGGCGCCGGCTGGGCACGGAGTGGCTCAGCCAGATCCGAACAGCACTCGAGCGCAACGCCTTTGATACCCCTGGCTGATCGCGGACCTTGGAGGCCGTAGTCGGCGGGCGGTCTGGAGCGGACCGAGCTCGCCGGGCAGGTCTCGACCAACCGGTCAAAGAGGCACGTGCCGGCGGCCGATCTCACCGAGTCCTTGGTCGACGATGGACAGAATCAGCGGAGTGGCCGAGGACGGGAAGTACTCCCGTCCTCTCACGGGCTTCAAGCCCGCGTCGGCGAGGGCGAACCGAACGCTGGTTTCCAAGTCGGGTGCGAAATCACCCGGAAGGTCCCGGATGACGCGAACCTCGACAGTGAAGCCGTCCTTCGCATGGGTCCGCAGCCTGGGGCGAGGATCTCCGGAAGTGATCCCGAACTTCACGTGGTTCGGGCTCTCTACGACGTAGAACACCTCCCACGTCTTGCCCGCACAATGTCGGCAGAGTCCTTGCCCTTGCTTGACGCCACTGGGGATGGTTCTGGTCCGGTGACCTTCGCGGCAGATCAGTTGATGTGCGGTTCCGTCGCCCAGCCACGCCGGCTCCACGACGGTTCCGCCGAGTTCCTGCACCCGAGCCTTGAACCACTTCCAACATGCGACGGGGTCGATGCCGACGCACCTGAGGCAGCGGCCCGAACCGGCGCGAATATTGTTCGGAGTGGGACTGAAAGGATGGCCGTTTCCACAGATGATGCGGTGGGGCTCTGCCTTCCCCCGCCACTCCGGCTCCACGACGGTTCCGCCGAGTTCCTGCACCCGGGTCTTGAACGCCGCCCAGGCTGTAGCCGGGTCATTGCCGGAGCACACCGAGCAGATACCCCCACCGCCGCGTACATAGCCGGGCCGAGGCCGGCACGGATGTCCCTTCGCGCAGATCACCCGGTGGCGCTCATCCTTCCCGAGCCACTCCGACTCGACTACGGTTCCGCCGAGTTCCTCCACCCGGGACCTGAACGCCGCCCAGGCCGTAGCCGGATCACTGCCGGAACAAGGTCGGCACATGCCCTGACCCTGTTGCGCCCTGTTCGGAATTGCTGCTGTCTCGTGCCCTTTCGGGCATCGAACTCAGTGCTTGGCGGCGCTGCCGAGCCACTTCGTCTCCAGCACCTCGCCGCCCAGTTCCTCCACACGGTCTTTGAACCGCGCCCAGGCCTTTGTCGGTGATCCCCCCATCCAGTCAGTCTGACGCCGTCTAGTAGGACTCCGTTAGGTTGCTCTGGATCTTGGGTTCTGGCTGGTGGTGGACGTTGTGGGCAGGGGGCGGTGGCAGGTGGTGCAGGTGCCGGTCCAGCAGTTCAGCAGGTCTTGGATGGTGTCGAGGATCTGGTAGAGGGTGAGTCCGCTGTATCGGCTTCGCGTCCGTCCGCGCGGGCCAGGGCGTGCTCTGCGTTGTCGCGCCAGGCGGCGATCGCCTCCTCGTCCCTCCAGTACGACACCGTGATCCCCAGGCCGTCCGCACCGCGAGCGGCATCGACACCGAGGAAGCCCGGCTGGTCGGCGGCAAGCTTCATCATTCGCTCGTCCCTGTCCGCGTAGCCGTTGTCGCCGGCGGTCCGCACTGCGGTGAACACCACGGCGTAGTAGGGCGGGGCGGGCAGCGACGCGGGCTCAGGATCGGTCACGGAGGTCCTCCAACAGACGACACCGGCAGTCTCGCCTCAAACGATCTCGCGCACCCCCTGAACTCACAACCCCGCTGCCTGGTCGGCAACTCACGTTCCTGGAAAGAGAATCGGCCACCCAGTGCGCAAAGCGACCGGCGGGCCGACAGGCAGGCAGGCGCTGGTCAGGGGCTGCTGATCGCCGCGCAGACAGCGAGTGACCATGTCCGCCAGTTCGGTCTCGAACGTCTCGACCGGGATGATCCGCGGGTCGGCCATGAGCTTGTGCGTGTTCAACTCCACGGTGAACACGATCGGTTCGGCCGCGGTGTCGAGGTCTCGCACACGAACGTCCGGGTGCCGGGCGAGGAGGCCACGCACCTGAACGACGTCCTTTCCCGCAGATCCGGGGCCCGGACGAGCTCGTGCTCGTCGCGGCGGGCAGCGGCGTGACACCGATGATGAGCGAGATCCGCACGCGACTCGCCGCCCGGCCGGGCCACGGCCGGATCGCGCTGCTCTACGGCAGCCGCACCGCGGACGAGATCGTCTTCGCCGACGAACGGACCCGGCCGGCCAGGGACCGTCCGGACCGGGCTGTCGGTCACCCACGTCCTGGCCTGCCGGGACGGGCGGCTCGACGCGGACGGCCTACGTCGTTGGATCACCAGTCTGCCCTCGGCCCGGAGCGCTCCCCGCCCCCGCCCCCGTCCACGCCCATGCCCACCACTGCGTCTGCGGTGCCGCAGGAGATGACCGTCGGGAGGACGGGCGCCCGTCGGCGCGGTGGTCGTCGAGCCCGGCCAGACACTGCTTGGTTGCCCGCGTACACGGTCAGCGGGACGCTCGCCCTGGGGCCAGACCCGGATTTCACCGTGGTCCGGGCCTGGGCCGCCGAGCGCGGCTGCTCACTGGACCGGGGCCACAGCGGCCATGCGCCCTCGAGCGTCCGCGCGGCGTACTCCCACGCCGCCCGCGTGTGACGGAGCGGCCGATCCGCCGCTGTGGCGGCGGCACCCGGTGCGAGATCGGTTGCGGCTCCAGCGTCGAGCAGGTGCTGTGCGATGTCTGTACGGAAAGCGGATTCCTGAGATACCGTCACCTCGCCCAGCAGGATTGAATCGTTTCAATCACTTGACCGCTGAGGAATGAGGGCGTCATGACCTTGAGCAGCACGCACGGAAACGGCTCGCAGCCCGGCCCCCGCCGACGTACGGTCCTTACCGCCGGGGGAGGAGCTGTGGCCCTGTCCGTGGCCGGACTTCCCGTGGCGGACACGGCATCCGCGGCTCCGGCTCCGGGACCGGCACCGGACAGCGCGAGAGCAACGGCGCCTCGCCCCGGGACCGGCTGGCAGCACTATGTGCAGGCCCCCGCTTCCCGCACCGTACGGCCCACGCGCGTCCTCGCCTCCACCGGCGACGTACGCGTGCCGAAGGGGTTGCTGAAACCCGGTGGATCCCGGACCGTCCTGCACCGTCCACAGCCCGCGCCGGCACCCCGTTGGCCCGCGGGGACCGTGGCCGAAGCCTCGTCGACGCACGCGGGCAACAGCGGGAACGACGGGCAGCCGCGCACCTACGACGCCGGCAACGCCGTCGACGGCGACCCGGACACCTTCTGGAACGACGACACACTCGGCGTGTCTCCCGACACGCTCACCGTCACAGTGCCTGCCGTCCGGGAGTTCTCCGGGATCACCCTCGTCTCCAACAGCGACGGCGTGCCGACCGACTTCACCGTCGACGTCTGGCAGGACGGCGTCTGGCAGTCGGCCGCCACGGTCTCGGACAACGATGTCGTCCAGCGGGCCGTACCGTTCCCGACGCCGATGTCCGGCACCAAGGTCCGCATCACCGTGACGGCGGTACAGGACACCCCCCGAGGAGCCTTCAGCCGGGTCAACGAAGTGTGGCCCGAAGCAGTCGCACCGGTCGAAGTGCCCAGTGTCACCGTGGACTTCGGCAAAGTCGTGGTCGGGTACCCGCGGATCCGGTTCGCCTCCGCGTCCGACAACCTCCCCGGGGTGAGGCTCGCCTTCTCCGAGACGAAGCAGTTCCTCACCGACCGTTCCGACTTCACACGTTCCGACCAGTCCGGGGTGCCGGCCCGGGGAACGGACCAGTTCGCGGTACCCGCCAAGGGCGCGGAGTGGACCGATCGCAAGGGCTACCAGACCGGGAACCAGGTCTACGCGGACGGATTGCACGGCTTCCGCTATCTGAAGATCACCCTGGACGCCCTGGCGGCGGACGCTCCGGCGGCACAGCCCTGGGGAACGGTCGAGATCGACTCCGTCAGCCTGGACTTCACCGCCTACCTCGGCACGCCCGGCACCTATCGCGGCTGGTTCCTGTGCTCCGACGAGGACCTCAACCGCTACTGGTACGGCGCGTCGTACACCAACGAGCTGGTCACCGACACCTTCCGTCAGGACGACGTCGACCCGCGCAACGCCTGGAGCGCATCGCTCGAGGGCAGGCTGGTTCTGCACGACGGGCCGAAGCGCGACCGCGATCCCTACGTGGGCGACTTGGCGGTGTCCGCCCGTACGCTCTATCTCACCCACGACGAGGCCGCCCAGGCCGCCCGCAACGTGCTGGCCGACCTGGCCGAGCATCAGCGCGCCGACGGCTGGATCCCCCCGGCCTCCATCGCCGGCTACGCCCTCCAGCTGTTCGACTATCCGCTGTGGTGGGTGACGTGCAGCTGGGACTACGTCCTGTACACCGGGGACCGCGCCTACGCCGAGCGCTACTACCCGAACCTCCTGAAGGTGCTGGACACCTGGTACCCCAGCGTCACGGACGACGCCGGCCTGCTCAGCAAGGGGCTCAACGGAACAGGCGGATACGGGGACTACGCCTTCCTGAACCGCACCGGACGGATCACCTACTACAACGCCAACTACGTCCAGGCCCTCAACGACGCCGCGAAGCTCGCCCGTTGGCTCGGACATACGGCAGACGCCGAGCGCTGGAGCCAGCGGGCCGGCGCGGTCGGCGACGCGGTCAACGCCCTGCTGTGGGACGCGTCCGCCGGTGCCTACCTCGACTCGGCGACCGGGCCGGTGCGGCACGCCCAGGACGGCAACTCCATCGCCATCACCGCGGGTGTCGCCGACGCCGATCGCGCGGCATCGGCGCTGTCCCACCTCGACGCGACCACCCGCCGGCCGTACGGCAACGCGTTCATGGACAACGACACCCTCTTCGGCGACGCCTCACAGCGGGTGTACGCCTTCACCTCGTACCCCGAGATCGTGGCCCGGTTCGAGACCGGCCGGGCCGACTCGGCCCTCGACCAGATCCGCCGCACCTACGGGTGGATGGACAGCCACGACCCCGGCATCACCCACTGGGAAGGCATCGGCCCCGACGGATCCCTCTACGAGGGCGCCTACACCAGCATGGCCCACGGCTGGTCCACCGGCGTCCTGCCGGCGCTGACGCATCAACTCCTGGGCGCCAGGCCCGTATCTCCGGGATTCGCCACCTGGGAAGTCCGGCCCCGCACCGGAAGCATCGCCTGGGCACAGGGCCAACTGCCCACGCCGCACGGCCCCTTGCGGGTCGTCTGGGAACAGAACCGCTCAACCTTCAAACTCACCGTCCATGCGCCGCACGGCACTCGGGGCACGGTCACGCTCCCCGGTGACAGCCGCCGACTGACCGTCCGAAGCGGCGGCCGCCTGCTGTGGAACGGGCAGCGGGCCTTGGACGGTGACGTGCGGGCTGCCGAGAACCACGTCACGATCTCCGGTCTGGGCCCGGGCACACACACCTTCACAGCCGCGCGGGACAGCTGAGCCGACGCCGTTGCTCCGGCGAGTGGTCGGCGTCGACCGGCTGCCTCTGTCGCACGGGTCAGGACCGAGCGGACCGACCCTCAGGACGTCCCGCCGTAGAACGCGCGGAAATCCTCCAGCGTTCCCCGGTAGTACTCCAGGTCGTCGATGAGCTTCGCGCGGGTCACCAGTTCCGGGTTCCGCGCCCGGGACTGGCGGCCGACCTCGGACCAGACACCTTCGTCCGGAACCACGTCCGCACCCTCCGGCAGGAACTTCAGCGCCTCGCCGACCGCTTCCGCGGCGAACTCCCAGTTCAGCTCGACACCGAACCGGTCCTGGTCCGGACCGCCGGTGCAGGCCAGGTCCGCCTCCAGCGCCCGGCGCGCGTACGTCGCCGCCACCTCGGCCCACTGAGCGGCGTCCACGAGGTGTGAAACCCCCAGCCCGAACCGCGCGCCGACCGTGCGGGCCGCTTCCTCCGACACGTACGGGATCGCGATGTCACCGGCTTGCGTGGCGAGGGTCCAGGCGTCCGCGCCCTCGGTCAGGTTCTGACCCGGCACGATCGGGAGGGGCTCCACGGCAGGTGCGGTCCGGTCGGCCGCGATCGTCAGACTCGGGTAGACCTGCGCCTCCGCCAACGTCCTCGCGATCAGCATCGGTTGTCCCGTCCCTGTCCCTCGGCCCGGTTCGCGGTAGCTGCCGCGGACCGCCATCAGCCAGAATTCTTCAGCTCCACGAGCAGCAACGCCACCCAACGTCGGACACAGGGTGCGGGCTGGTCCGCCGACCGGCCACCGCTACCTGGAGCGCACCGAGGCGGGCGGGGGATCCGCCCGGGCCGTGCGATCGGCGTCCGGGCCCTCCGCGGTGGGAACCTCTCGTGGCCGCAGACCGGCGACCAGGCCGACGATCACCACGGCGATGCCCAGCCATACCCACGGCCCCGGTGTCGCGGTCCCCGACACCATGCCGACGACCGCCGCCGCCAGCGGGGCGATGCCGGTCAGCAGCCCGGCTCGCCCCGCCCCGACGGAGCGCACCGTCGAGTACCACAGGACGAAGGCGACCGCGGTCACCATCAGCGCCAGATAGCCGACGGCCGCCCACTCGACCCCGGACAACTGCCGTACGGCCGACGGCCCTTCGCGCGTCGCGCCGAGGCCGGCCAGCAGCACACCGCCCAGCCACGTCGCGTGCACGGACACCCCCCACGGTGTGTGCCGTGGCAGTACCGGCACCGCGAGCAGCGTGAACGCGGCCTCGCAGCCCAGGGTGAGCGCCGCCCAGGCCACGCCGACGGTGTCGGTGCGGCCCGTCCCCTCCACCAGCACCGCACCCACCATGACGACCGGCGCGGCCAACAGGACCTGCCTGCTCGGCCGACGCCGTTCCAACAGCGGGCCCACCACCCCGAGGACCAGAGGTACGCATGCCACCGCGACGGCGATCACCGCGGGTTCCGCATGCGCGACGCCCCGGACCACGGCCACGTTGAACAGCACCAGACCGGTGACGGCGAGCCCGGTCAGCCACAGCCACTCCCGTCCGCGTGGCCACACCGGGCGAGCACCGGCGAACCGGGCGACGACCACAAGGATCGCGGTCGCGGCGGCGTACCGGACGGCTTGGGCGGTGAACAACGGGGCGTCGACGAGGGTGTGCGAGACGGTGACGCTGCTGCCGACCAGCGCCATCCCCAGCATCCCGGGGACGAGTTGGGCGAACGATGCGGAGGGCGTTTCCATACCGGCCACCCTGCCCGCACAATGGTCGTCATGGGCAGGTCCACAAACCCAGCGGCCGAGGGGTCCAAAGAGGCGCGCCCGCCTTCGGCGGCCGGCACGTCGGCACCCGGCGCGACCGTCGGCTCGGACTTCCTCCAACTCGACATCGGCCAGGCGCCGTCCGGCGGGCGTACCGCCTGGCTCGCCGACCGGCTGCGATCCGCCATCGCCGACGGCCGGCTGCCGGTCGGAGCACGGCTGCCGGCGAGCCGGGTGCTCGCCGCAGAGCTACAGATCACCCGGGGCGTGGTCACCGAGGCCTACCGGCGGCTCGCCGAATCCGGGCAGATCGCCGGTCGCGGCCGGCTCGGCACGGTGGTGGTGGCGGCCCCCGCCGCGCCCCGCGAGCGTGGCCGCCCTCCCGCCGGGCCCGGGACGGCGCTCTTCGGCTCGGCCGACCGCGAAGGCGTCGTCGACGCCCTGCGCGCCCTGCCGTGCCGCATCGATCTCTCCCCCGGCGTGCCCGACCTCGCCGCCTTCCCCCGCACCGGCTGGCTGCGCGCCGAACGCGCCGTCCTCGCCGGCGTCGGGCCGGCCGACTTCGGCTACGGCGACCCGCAGGGCGCCCCCGCTCTCCGCCGGGCCGTGGTCGGCTGGTTGGCCCGCAATCGCGGCATCCGCGCCGACCCGGCCGAGGTGATCATCGTCGCAGGCGTGGCACAGGCACTCGGCCTGCTCGCGCAGCTCCTGCGGGCGGACGGCGTCCGCCGCATCGCCGTCGAGGACCCCGGATCGCTGGGCGCACGCCAGCAGTTGGAGTACGGGGGCCATGAGGTGGTCCCCGTTCCCGTGGACGCGGGCGGCCTCGATGTCGGCGCGCTGCGCGCGAGCGGCGCCCGAGCGGTGCTGCTCACCCCGGCCCACCAGTTCCCCGCAGGCGTCGTCCTCGACGGGGAACGCCGCCGCGAGCTGCTGAGCTGGGCAGCCGACGGCGGGGTGGTGATCGAGGACGACTACGACGCCGAGCACCGCTACGACCGGCCGCCGGTGCCGGCGCTGCGCTCGCTGCTGCCCGAGGGCGTCTGCCACACGGGCAGCGTGTCCAAACTGCTCGCTCCGGCACTGCGGGTCGGCTGGCTCCTCGTGCCACCCGACCGGCTGGACGCCGCCGTGACCGCCAAGCGGTACGCCGACCTCGGAAACGGCATCTTGACGCAGCTGATCCTCGCCCGGCTGATGGACTCGGGGGAACTGGAACGGCATCTGCGCCATGTCCGGCTGCGCCATCGCCGGCGCCGGGACGTGATGCTGCGCGCCATCGACACGCACCTGCCCGGCGCCCGCGTCCATGGGGCGGCCGCCGGCCTGCACCTGATGGTCACCTTCGACGACGCGCAGGGCGGCTTCCGCGACACCGACCTCGCCGCGGCCGCTCTCGCGCGGGGCGTCAAGGCGCACCCGCTGTCCTGGCACCGGATCAGCCCCGGTCCGCCGGGCCTGGTCCTCGGCTACGCGGCGGGCCCCACCCACGAGATCGAGGAGGGCATCGCCGTCATCGGCACTGCTCTGCGGGACCTGAGGTCCTGACGAGAGGGAGCGGTGCCGGCGGAGTCGCCAACCCGTCCGCCGCTTCGGCCCGGCCCTGCTCGCGGGCGACACGCCCTTCCTGGCGGTGTACCTGCTGGCCCCCTCCTCGGCTCCCCGGCCGCCGCTGTCGTCGTCGACCGCCTCACCCGCACCCGGCGTGCGGACCGACGAAAGGCAGAATCGCCCGCATGACTCTCCACTGCGCCGTACTGGACGACTACCAGGGCGCCGCCCTCACCCTGGCGGACTGGAACCCCCTCGCCGACCGGGTCACGGTGCGCACCCTCCGCGAACACATCACCGACCGGGACACGCTCGTGGCCGAACTCGCCGACTGCGAGATCGTCGTGGCCATGCGCGAGCGCACTCCCTTCGACGCCGATCTGCTGCGCCGCCTGCCCCGGCTGCGCCTGCTGGTGACCACCGGCATGCGCAACGCCTCCATCGATCTCGCCGCGGCGGCGGCCCAGGACGTGACCGTCTGCGGCACGGCAAGCAGTTCCACCCCGCCCGTCGAGCTGACCTGGGCGCTCCTCCTGGGCCTGGCCCGGCACATCACCGCCGAGAACCGGGCGCTGCGCGCCGGCGGCCCCTGGCAGTCCACCGTGGGCCAGGACCTGCACGGCCGGACCCTGGGCCTGCTCGGACTCGGCAAGATCGGCACCCGGGTCGCCGACGTCGCCACCGCCTTCGGCATGGAGGTCCTCGCCTGGAGCGAGCACCTCACCAGCGAGCGAGCAGCCGACGCGGGGGTCCGACTCACCCCCGACAAGGACGACTTGCTGCGCCGCAGCGACTTCGTCTCCATCCACCTGGTGCTGTCCGACCGCACCCGGGGCCTGCTCGGCGAGCCGGAGCTGCGCGCTATGCGTCCGCACGCCTACCTGGTCAACACCTCCCGCGCCGCCATCGTCGACCGAACGGCACTTCTGCACGCTCTGCGCGAGGGGTGGATCGCCGGGGCGGGGCTCGACGTCTTCGACACCGAGCCGCTCCCCGCCGACGACCCCTTGCGCTCCCTGCCGAACGTGCTCGCCACCCCGCACCTCGGCTATGTCACCGAGCAGAACTACCGCACCTTCTACACGCAGACGGTGGAAGACATCACCGCTTTCCTCTCCGGCACTCCACTCCGCCCGCTGACGGCCGGGTGATCAGCGGGCGGGGGTGGGACGGTTGCCCCAGGCCTGCATCCCGGGCAGGGCGGCCTGCCGGACGGAGCGCTGTGGGCACTGCCGAGGTCTCAGCCGCGTCGGCTCAGGTACGAGTCGAGTTCCGCGGCCCCGGTCAGCATCGCCCGCCCGCGGGCGGACAGCCGGCCGTGCCAGTCGCGCAGGGTGGCCTCCAGCGGCTCCAGTCCGCCGGCCTCCCGCACCTGGGCGATCAGCGGGGCGATCTGCTCCAACAGGTAGCCACCGCGCCTGAGTTGGTGGGCCAGCCGGACGTCCCGTACGTCGGCCTCGTCGTACACGCGGTACCCGGTCAGCGGGTCGCGGCGTGGGCGAACCAGCCCGGCGTGCTCCCACTTGCGCAGTGTCGCGGGCCGGATGCCGAGCTGCTCCGCCAGCGGCCCGATGAATGTGCCGCCGGGCCCGATGGGCACGGCTGGATCTGCCTTCGCACCGGTGGCCTTCAGGCCGCCGAGGGCGCGCTCCACCGCCTGGAGAGTCCGACGGTCGTCGAGGAGTTGGGCGTGGCTCTCGTCGATGAGGCGGAACGCCTCCTCGGCCGCGCCTTCGTTCACGGCCCGCATGATCGACGTCGCCGTCCGGTGGCCGTGGCCGGGCAGCAGGGCGAGGAACGTGCGCAGGGCCTGTGCGTGCAGCGGGCTGTAGGTGCGGTAGCCGTGGGGTGTGCGACCGGCGGGCGGAAGGATGCCGGCCTCCTCGTAGTTCCTGATCGCCTGCGTGGACAGACCGTGCCCGCGCGCCAGGTCAACCGGCCTGAGCCGTTCACCGCTTTGAAGGTTTCGTCCCATGGCCCTGCCGATATCGCGGAAAAGTTTCAACCGAAGGTTCAACGATACCGTTGAAGGCATGGCTACCGACATCAAGGAATCCGCCCGGGCGATCGATGCCGCCGCCGTCATGAGGCTGCTCGCGGGCCGGCCGCGGCTGCTGGCTCTGGGCGAGCCCACCCACGGACAGGACACGCTGCTCGACCTGCGCAACGAGCTCTTCCGGCAACTCGTCGAGGAGGGGGGCTACCGGACGATCACCATCGAGAGCGACTGCATGATGGGCCTGGTCGTGGACGACTACGTCACCACGGGCACGGGCGCCCTCGACGAGGTCATGGAGCGCGGGTTCAGCCACGGTTGGGGCGCGTCGGCGGCCAACCGCGAACTCGTGCGCTGGATGCGCGCCCACAACGACGGCCGGCCCGCGTCCGAGCGCCTCCGCTTCGCCGGCTTCGACGGCCCGCTGGAGATCACCGGCGCGGCGAGCCCCCGGCAGGCCCTCACCGCACTCCACGACAGCCTCGCGGCCCGGGTCGACACGGACCTGCTGCCCTGTGGCGCGGCAACGCTCGACCGCCTCCTCGGCGCCGACGACCGGTGGACCGATCCCGCAGCGATGATGGACCCGTCCCGGTCCGTGGGCCGGTCGGCGGAGGCCGGCCGGCTGCGACTGATCGCCGACGATCTGGTGGCGCTGCTCGACGCGGAGACACCACACCTGATCGCGGCGACCTCGCGGGAGGACTGGCACCGCGCACGCCTGTACGGGCGCACCGCCGTCGGCCTGCTCCGCTACCACCACTGGATGGCCGACACCTCACCGGCCCGCATGACCAGGCTGGTCGGCCTGCGGGACCAGATGATGGCCGACAACCTCCTCGCCCTCGCCGAACGGTCCCCGGCACTCGTCCACGCCCACAACGGTCATCTCCAGCGGGACAAGAGCACGATGCGGATGGGCGACCTGCCGCTGGAGTGGTGGAGCGCCGGCGCACTCGTGAACGCCCGCCTGGGCGAGGAGTACGCCTTCCTGGCCACGGCCCTCGGCACGATCAGCCACCAGGGCGTGAACGCCCCGCCGCCGGACACCGTCGAAGGACTCCTCTACGCGCTCCCGCAGGACCGCTGCGTCGTCGACCCCGCCCGACTGGCCACCGCCCTCGGCGACACGCGCCCCGCGCACCGGGTGTCCCCGTACTACGGCTACGCCCCGCTCGACCCGGCCCACCTGCCCGGATACGACGGGATCGTGTTCGTCAGGGACGTCCGGCAGAGCTAGTGCCGCGGCAGGCAACGTTCGCCCCGTCGCGACGCCCGGCACGCACTCTCGCCGCACCGGCCGAAAGCCCAAGTACGTCCAGTACGAG